>JACCXN010000082.1 GCA_013696965.1 Bacteroidota bacterium
CATTTCCTAATACCACCAGATTTCCTTTGTCAAAGAATGAAAATATTCTAAAAATATTGCTTCCTACTTCAACCCTAATTTCGTAAAGTCCTTTTGTCCCGGTCATGTGATCAAAGTACTTTTTGGGTACATGAGGAGTTACTTTGATTAAATTTAATGTCCACTCAATTTTAGCTTGAACAGCGCCAGTTTGATTCTCATAAAAGTCAAGAAAATACTTTTTATAGGCGATAACTTGTCTGTCTTTGCTCACAGGTCAAAGTTAACTAATTAGACAACAATATCCAAATTTATTTTTGTGTCAGTTTGTAAGTGGCTGGAAAATTTAGCAGTTTGTAAATATAATTCCCGACGGTACTTATAAAGATAAAAGCTGTTGCTATTAAAATAAATTTCATTTCTTTCATTTTTGTAACTTTCAAGTTAAAACAATAGTGCAGTTAAGTAAATAATTGTTGGTAGAATTTCTTGCCAGTACCATAGTATTATAAAATCGATCAACGAAATACGTATAACTAGCAAAAATTTTCACAGGACTTGTACTTTTGGTTCCCATTCACTTTTTAATATTCCATACACGATATCATCTACCCATTCTCCATTAATAAACAAGCTTTCTTTAAAATGAGCTTCCTTTCTAAAGTTCAGTCTTTCCAGAAGTTTAATTGAATGATTATTTTTCGGGTCAACTGAACCTGCTATTCTGTGTTTATTTAGTTTGTTGAATAGGTAATCAATGGTAATTTTCATGGCGCTTGTGGCATAACCTTTACCCTGGTGTAGTTTATTTAATGTACATCCAAGCTCACATTGAAAGCCATCATCACCAATGAAATGTATTCCTATGTCACCAATAATTTCATAAGAATGTTTTTCAATTATAACCAGTTGAAACCACGATTCCGGTTGATTAAATTCCGATGGGTTTTTTTCAATAAATCCATCTATTTCCTCAATAGTTTTTGGTATAAACCCTTGAAATTTGTTCGTTTCAGCGTCTGAACGATAATCAAAAACTTGTTCGCCATCTTTCGGTGTAATTGGTCTTAATAAGATTTTTTCAGTTTCTATCATTTTTCTTTAATCAGGATTATAAATAAGTTTTAATATGCTTTTCTCCCATTACACTTCATTGTCTAAGTTTTTCAACCCTTTTCTGATTTCCTCCCAATTTGGATTATCGCCAACGGTCCGCAGCTAAGAAACGTGGGCATCCGGAGCGATTTGTGTCCGCCCCCGACAATGCTATCAATGAAGAACGAACCATGCATAAACCACTTTTGTCCCATGTTATCTTAAGTGCTATTGGAGGTAGTATTTTATATTAATTAAAATATTTTCCTTTTAATGCGTCAATAATTATTTTATGGTCTTCTTCATCGTGAAGCCCAGATACAGTGATTGTCGCAACCATTCCTGCTTTTTTTACAAATATTGGAATAGAACCGCCTTTTGCAAGAAAATCTTTCTCATCCAGTCCAAAGGTTTTTTCCAATGTCATATTACCTTCCTTCAAATCATTTTTCACACATAATGAACTTTCTTCAAATTGTTTAGCAACATTTGCTTTTCGTCTAAGCCAATTGTGTTTGTCAGCGGGCAGGTTGTCGTCAACGTAGATGAAAATTGCATGATTTAATCTATCAATTTGAACTGCTACATTTTGATTTCGTTCTTTAGCCAAATTCACAATGGCTAACCCCATTTCAAGTCCAATCCTATTATTGAAGCTATCTAATTCTATTTTTTTTAATATTTCTTGTTTCATATTTCTGTCTTGAGCTTGAGAACTGGTAAAAACAACAACCATTAAAATGATACTAAAAACTTTTACTATAAGAGTCATTAAGTTGTACTTGATACTATTCAGTAATAATTTTAGATTGGCACAATAGCTTTAATGCCTGTTCAATATAATTTGAAAACCAGGTATAAAAAAAGTGTATTTCTACACTTCATCTGATTATTCCTTAGGATCCTGTTTTACGGGGTCATTTCCGGGATTTTCTGGTTGCGAAGATGGGGGAACCAGTCCCTTCAGCCTCATGTAGACAATTAAATTGCCATAATGTTGTAATGAATGGAAAATTGTAAAATCGAGAACATTTCCTGCCGATTGACTCCCCCCCATAAATTTAACTGATGTTTCTTTTTGCTCCTTCGTCATATTTTTGCGGGCATTCGCACAATAATCAAAAGATTTTTTAAGCGC
>JACCXN010000083.1 GCA_013696965.1 Bacteroidota bacterium
GGAAAACAACTTACATCGCTAAGTTGAATGACTGCCCTACATCTCCAAGAAAAATGCGTTTGGTTGCTGATATGGTTAGAGGATTAGATGTTTATAAGGCATTAAGCTTATTGCAGTTTACTTCAAAGCAAGCTGCCGTAAGAGTTGAAAAATTAATAACATCGGCAATCGCTAATTTTGAATCCAAATCAGGGCAAAGAGCTGGTGATAGCAATTTATATGTTAAAGAGATTTTCGTAGATAGCGGACGTCAACTTAAAAGATTGCGACCAGCCCCACAAGGCCGTGGTCACAGAATCAGAAAACGTTCAAATCACGTAACTGTGATTTTAGATAATAAAGAAGTTGTTAACGAAGTAAATAATTCGAATTAATGGGACAAAAGGTACATCCAATAGGATTCAGGTTAGGTGTCATCAAAGGATGGGATTCTAATTGGTACGGTGGTAAAAACTATGCTGATAAATTGGTAGAGGATGAAAAAATAAGAACATACTTATATGCGCGTCTTCCTAAGGCAAGCATTTCCAAAATCATTATCGAAAGAACTTTAAAACTTATTACTGTTACCATAAATACTGCTCGTCCGGGAATTATTATTGGAAAAGGCGGACAGGAAGTTGATAAGCTTAAAGAAGAACTTAAGAAAATAACAAAAAAAGAAGTACAGATCAATATATTTGAAATTAAACGGCCTGAACTTGATGCAAAACTTGTTGCTGATGGAATTGCCCGCCAAATTGAAGGTAGGATTTCTTTTAGAAGAGCTGCAAAAATGTCGGTTGCTTCTACAATGAGAATGGGTGCTGAAGGTATTAAGGTTCTTGTTTCTGGAAGATTAGGTGGCGCAGAAATGGCCAGGTCTGAAGGTTATAAAGAAGGAAGAACTCCTCTTCACACATTAAGAGCTGATATTGATTATGCTTTATCCGAAGCCCATACAACTTATGGTAGAATTGGTGTGAAAGTTTGGATTTGCAAAGGTGAGATTTTTGGTAAAAGAGATCTTTCTCCAAACTTAGGACTTTCTGCTGCAAAAGATAAAAAACCTGTTGCTCCAAAATTCAGAGCTCCAAGTAGTGGTGGAAATAAGAAGAAGAAATAATTTATTAAGATTCAGAATATAATAACGATATAACCGTAGTATAATGTTACAGCCAAAGAGAACCAAGTTTAGGAAAATGCATAAGATGAAAATGAAGGGGAATGCCAATAGAGGTGCTCAACTTTCATTTGGCTCTTTCGGAATAAAAGCTGAAGCAGGTGCCTGGATTACTAGTAGGCAGATTGAAGCAGCTCGTATTGCTGTTACCCGTTTCATGAAACGTGAAGGACAGCTTTGGATTAGAATTTTTCCTGATAAGCCAATTACTAAAAAACCAGCCGAGGTAAGGATGGGTAAAGGTAAAGGTAGTCCTGAATATTGGGTTGCTGTTGTTAAACCAGGTAGAGTGATTTTTGAAATCGAGGGGGTTCCCTTTGAAGTTGCAAAAGAAGCTTTACGTTTAGGAGCACAAAAATTGCCAATCACATGCAAATTTTTAGTAAGAAGAGATTTTTCAGAAGAAATAATATAAATAATGAAGCAATCTGTAATAAATGAGCTTTCAACGAATGAACTTCGTGAAAAGACAACCGATGAGCAAGCAATCCTTGCTAAAATGAAATTGACCCATACTATTTCACCTTTGGAAAACCCTATGAAAATCAAGGGATCCAGAAGAACAATAGCTAGGCTTAAAACTGAACTGACAAGAAGAATTAAACTTGAAGCTTCTAAAAAATAATACAAATGGAAACCAGAAATTTAAGAAAAGAAAAAGTCGGTGTTGTTAAGAGTAACAAAATGACTAAATCTATAGTTGTTACTGTTGAACGTAAAGTGAAGCATCCCAAATACGGGAAATTCATTAAAAGAACTTCTACGTTTATGGCTCATGATGAAAAAAATGATTGCAACATTGGAGATACAGTACGCATAATGGAAACAAAACCATTGAGCAAAAGCAAATGCTGGAGATTAGTTGAAGTTCTTGAAAGAGCAAAATAATTAATTATAAGCGTTAATTTATATAATCGATATACAGAAATAAGTTATGATACAGCAAGAATCTCGTCTGGCAGTTGCCGACAACAGTGGAGCTAAGGAAGTACTTTGTATCAGAGTTTTGGGTGGAACCAAAAAAAGATATGCTTCTCTTGGAGATAAAATCATTGTTTCAGTTAAACATGCACTTCCTTCAGGTAATGTGAAAAAAGGAATTGTTTCTAAAGCAGTGGTTGTTAGAACTAAGAAAGAAGTTAGAAGAGCGGATGGTTCATATATAAGGTTTGACGACAATGCAGTAGTATTGTTAAGTGCAACCGAGGAGATGAGAGGAACTCGTATTTTCGGACCTGTTGCAAGAGAGTTAAGAGAAAAACAATTTATGAAAATAGTTTCATTGGCCCCAGAGGTGCTGTAATGAAAAAATTAAAAAGCGTTATGCCAAAGTTAAAAATAAAAAAAGGCGATACTGTAAAGGTTCTAGCCGGAAATTACAGAGGTCAGGAAGGAAAAATTCTTTCTGTTATCATCGACAAGAACAGGGCTATTGTTGAGGGAATCAATATGGTTTCAAGACACACTAAACCAAGTTCAGCAAGTCCACAAGGTGGAATTGTTAAAAAAGAAGCACCAATTCAGATTTCCAATCTGATGCTTGTGTATAACGGTACTGCTACTCGTGTAGGACGCAGAATCGAAAATGATAAAATAGTTCGTTACTCTAAAAAAACAGGGGAGGTTGTAATATAATGGCTTACTCAGCAAGATTAAAAGACAAATACAGAGCGGATGTTATTCCAGCTTTAATGAAGGAGTTTAATTTCAAATCTCCTATGCAGGTTCCAAAGTTGAAAAAGATTTGCCTTAACCAAGGATTGGGTATTGCAGTTTCTGATAAAAAACTTTTGGAAGGCGCGCTAAATGAAATGACAATTGTTGCCGGTCAAAAAGCCGTTGCTACTAAATCTAAAAAGGATATTTCCAATTTCAAATTGAGAAAAGGTGTTCCAATTGGTGCTAGGGTGACACTTAGAGGTGATAGAATGTATGAATTTCTTGATAGGCTTATTTCTGTAGCTTTACCTAGGATTCGTGACTTCAGAGGAGTGAACGTTAAAGGTTTTGATGGAAAAGGAAATTACACTTTAGGTGTGACTGAACAAATTATTTTCCCAGAAATCGATATCGATAAAGTAAACAAAATTTTAGGTATGGATATTACATTTGTAACTTCTGCCCAAGACGATAAAGAAGCTCACGCACTTTTAAAAGAGTTGGGCATACCATTTACAAAAAAACAATAATAGCAAACAAAGCAAATGGCTAAAGAATCAATAAAAGCAAGAGAAGTTAAAAGAAAAAGAATTGCTGATAAATATGCTGAAAAAAGAACAGCATTAAAAGCAGCTGGTGATTACGATGGTTTACAAAAATTGCCAAAGAACGCAAGTCCTGTTCGTGGCAGAAACAGATGTAAATTAACAGGTCGTCCTAGAGGTTATCTGCGTCAATTTGGTGTTTCG
The DNA here is from genome assembly GCA_013696965.1 of Bacteroidota bacterium. Classification (NCBI taxonomy): domain Bacteria; kingdom Pseudomonadati; phylum Bacteroidota; species Bacteroidota bacterium. The sequence goes on from JACCXN010000083.1 coordinate 3,571, forward strand.
CGTATTGTTTTTAGAGAGCTTGCGCTTGCTGGAAAAATACCGGGAGTGACTAAATCAAGCTGGTAGTAATAGTATTTTAAAGAACTAATATAAATAACAATGACAGATTCAATTGCGGATTACTTAACCCGAGTAAGAAATGCGGTTAATGCTAACCACAGAGTTGTGGATATTCCGGCATCTAATTTAAAAAAGGAGATCACGAAAATTTTATTTAATAAGGGGTACATCCTTAATTATAAATTTGAAGATATCGGCCCTCAGGGCAACATTAAAATTGCCTTAAAATATCACCCAGTATCTAAAATACCTGCTATCACAAAGATTGACAGGATTAGTTCACCTGGTTTGAGAAAATATGCAGGTGCTGAAAGATTGCCAAGGGTTTTAAATGGTTTAGGTATTGCTATTATATCTACATCTAAAGGCCTTATGACTGATAAGGAAGCAAGAAGAGATAAAGTGGGCGGAGAAGTAATCTGCTACGTATATTAAAAATTAACAACAGAGACTGAAAATATTATGTCACGTATTGGAAAATTACCTATAAATCTACCCAAAGAAGTTGAAGTTAAAGTAAACGATCAAGTGGTAACTGTAAAAGGACCTCTTGGTACATTAACTCAAAATGTAGATTCTTGTGTTAAAGTAACAATTGAAGATTCAACTATAACTCTTCAAAGAGAATCTGATCAAAAAGATCATAGAGCAAAACATGGTCTTTACAGAGCATTGATTGCTAACATGGTAGAAGGCGTAAGCAAAGGATTTACTACTAAACAAGAATTAGTTGGTGTAGGTTATAAAGCTACCAATCAAGGACAAATGCTTGAGCTTACTTTAGGTTATTCTCATAATATTGTTTTTCAATTACCAGCTGAGGTTAAAGTAGCAACTGAAACTTTAAGAGGTAAAAGTCCAACAATTACACTTGAATCAGTGGACAAACAACTATTGGGGCAGGTTGCAGCTAAAATCAGATCATTTAGAAAACCAGAACCTTTCAAAGGCAAGGGTATTCGATTTGTTGGCGAAGTATTAAGAAGAAAAGCTGGTAAATCAGCAGGTAAATAATAAAATTAATTTGAATGTTTGATTATTTATATATTTTCAAACTTTAAATTGACACATTATCATAGTATTATATTATCAAATTATTAGAAATGTCAATAACTAAAGAATACAGAAGGTCAAGAATCAAAAAAAGAATCAGGAAGATTGTAAATGGTACAACTGAAAGGCCAAGATTGAGTGTTTTCAGAAGTAATACAAATATTTCCGTTCAGATTATTGATGACGTAAAAGGTGTTACAATTGTAGCTGCATCTTCACTTGACAAAGAACTTGCTGCTTCAGAAAAAAGCAATAAAGTTGATCAGGCAAAATTAGTAGGTAAGTTAATTGCTGAAAAAGCAACACAAGCAGGTATTAGTGCAGTTGTTTTTGATAGAGGCGGTTACCTTTACCATGGAAGAGTTAAATCATTAGCAGAAGCTGCAAGAGAAGCAGGTCTTAAATTCTAGAGAAATATGTCAAACGTGAATATAAAAAGAGTTAAAACCAGTGATATTGAATTAAAAGACAAACTGGTTAGCATTCAAAGAGTTGTTAAAGTTACTAAGGGTGGTAGAACATTCAGTTTTTCAGCCATAGTTGTGGTTGGAAATGAAAACGGAATTGTTGGACACGGACTTGGAAAGGCTAAAGAAGTTACTGAAGCAATTGCTAAAGGTATTGATGATGCTAAAAAGAATTTGATAAAAGTTCCAATTCTTAGAGGTACAATTCCACATGAGCAATATGGTAAATATAGTGGAGCTCTTGTGTTTTTAAAGCCTGCATCACACGGAACTGGAGTTATTGCTGGTGGTGCCATGCGTGCTGTTCTTGAAAGCGTTGGAATAACGGATGTACTAGCCAAATCAAAAGGCTCATCCAATCCTCATAACGTTGTTAAAGCTACTATTGAAGCATTAACTCTATTAAGAGACGCAAATACTGTTGCACAACAAAGAGGCGTTACTCTTGATAAGGTTTTTAACGGATAAGATAAATAACATTCTTTTATAAGTTTGTATAATATAAAATAAAAATGGCAAAGATCAGAATCAAACAAATTAGAAGTGGAATAGACAGGCCAGAGCGTCAAAAAAGAACGCTAAAAGCTTTGGGCTTGAACAAAATGAACCGACCCGTAGAGGTTGAAGCAACTCCTCAGATTCTTGGGATGGTAAATAAAGTGAAACACCTTATTTCAGTTGAAGAAATATAATTCTGATCTAATTAAAACATAAAAGCATACATAAAATGGACTTAAGTAATCTGAAACCAGCTCAAGGCTCGGTAAAAAACAGAAAAAGAATAGGAAGAGGACAGGGATCCGGTAGAGGTGGAACTTCAACAAGAGGACACAAGGGAGCTCAATCTCGTTCTGGATATTCTTCTAAACCAGGATTTGAAGGTGGTCAAATGCCTTTGCAAAGAAGAGTTCCGAAATTTGGTTTTAAAAATGTAAACCGTATCGAATATCGTGGAATTAACCTTGATATGTTGCAAAAAATTGCTGACGATAAAAAGGTGGACATGATTGATCAGGCTGCTTTAATTGCAAGCGGATTGGTTTCTAAAAACCATTTGATTAAAATATTAGGAAGAGGCGAACTTAAAACTAAGCTTCAGGTTAAAGCACATGGATTTTCCGCATCAGCAAAAGCTGCTATTGAAGGCCAGGGTGGCGAGATTATAAAATTATAATAAATAATGAAAAAGTTTTACGATACTTTAAAAAATATATTTAAGATTGAAGATCTAAGGGTGAGAATTTTAAACACCCTTGGATTTATTCTTATATATCGTTTAGGTTCATATATAGTACTTCCAGGCGTTGATTCTGCCATGTTGGAAGCTCCTGTTGCTGGAGACGGTGGTCGCGGAATTATCGATTTAATTAATATGTTTGCCGGAGGAGCTTTTTCCAGAGCTTCTATTTTTGCACTTGGTATTATGCCATACATTTCTGCATCCATTGTGATACAGTTACTTGGTATGGCGGTTCCATATTTTCAGAAATTGCAACGTGAGGGCGAGAGTGGGAGAAAGAAAGTTAATCAAATTACAAGGTTATTGACTATTGTAATAACCTTAGGACAAGCTCCTGGTTATATTGCATCACAAATACCAGCTGCTGCAATTGTTAATCCAGGAATGTTCTTTTGGGTTCAGTCAATCCTGATTTTGGTTACTGGAACTATGTTCGTAATGTGGTTAGGTGAAAAAATTACGGATAAAGGAATTGGAAATGGTATTTCAATTTTGATTATGATTGGTATTATTGCTGATCTTCCTTTTGCTTTTGTTGCTGAATTTACTTCAAGACTTGAAGAAGCTGGTGGTGGAATGGTTGTTTTTATTGTTGAATTACTTGTTTTATTCTTCATTGTTGTAGGAACAATTCTAATTGTTCAGGGTGTGAGAAGAATTCCGGTTCAATTTGCTAAGAAAATCGTTGGTAGTAATCAATATGGTGGAGTTAGACAATATATACCTTTAAAAGTTAATGCCTCTGGCGTAATGCCAATCATTTTTGCTCAGGCTATTATGTTTGTTCCAATAACACTTGCAGGTCTTGCCGAATCTGAAGCACTGTCTGGCTTTGCTGCTACTTTTTCCAACTTTACAGGATTTTGGTATAATTTCACTTTTGCTATGATGATTATCGTATTTACCTACTTCTATACTGCTGTTACTGTAAATCCGAATCAAATGGCTGAAGATATGAAACGTAATGGAGGGTTTGTACCTGGAGTTAAACCTGGTAAAACAACTGCTCAATTTATTGATAATATTATGTCTAAAATAACTCTTCCTGGTGCTTTGGCCTTAGCATTTATTGCTATTATGCCTGCATTTGCAATTATATTCGGAGTAAATAACAGATTTGCACAGTTCTTTGGCGGAACATCTTTACTTATATTAGTAGGTGTTGTACTTGATACTTTGCAACAAATTGAAAGCCATTTATTAATGCGTCATTATGATGGTTTGATGAAATCCGGAAGAATTAAAGGCAGGAGTTCATCACCGGTAAGTATGGCCGGATAATCCAAAAGAGGATTACGGATGATATACTATAAGTCGAAAGAAGAAATTGAATTATTAAGAGAAAGTTCTTTACTTGTTGGAAAAACACTTGCGGAAGTAGCTAAAGCTATAAGGCCCGGGATTACTTCATTGGATCTGGATAAAATTGCAGAGCAATTTATTTTAGATAACAATGCCAAGCCAGGCTTTAAAGATTATAACGGTTTCCCTAATTCATTGTGCATTTCGGTGAATGAGCAGGTTGTTCATGGAATACCAAATAAAAAGGAATTACGCGATGGAGATATTATTTCTGTTGATTGTGGTGTTTTGAAAAATGGATTTTATGGAGATTCTGCTTATACCTTTGCTATAGGAGAAGTGAAACCTGAAATACTTAAACTGCTTAGGGTAACAAAGGAATGTCTTTTACTTGGTATTGAACATGCAGTTGTTGGTGCTAGGATGGGTGATATAGGATCTGCAATTCAAGATCATGCTGAAAAAAACGGATTTTCCGTTGTTAGAGAATTAGTGGGCCATGGATTAGGCAAAAATTTGCATGAGAGTCCTGAAGTACCTAATTACGGTAAAAAAGGCAGGGGAATAAAGTTACAGGAAGGATTAGTATTGGCAATCGAGCCAATGATTAATCTTGGAAGAAAGGAAGTAATGCAGGATAAAGATGGTTGGACAATTATTACTGCCGATCGATTTCCCTCTGCACATTTTGAACATGATGTAGCAGTTGGAAAGGATAAAGCGGATATATTATCTACTTTTAAATATATTGAAGAAGTTTTAAATAATAAGAATTAATAAAGTAAATGTCTAAACAAGGATTAATTGAGCAGGATGGAACTATTATAGAAGCACTGTCAAATGCAATGTTTCGTGTAGAGCTTGAGAACGGTCATATTTTAATTGCTCATATTTCCGGGAAAATGAGAATGCATTACATTAAAATTTTGCCTGGTGACAGAGTTAAAGTTGAGATGTCGCCTTATGATTTGACAAAAGGAAGAATTACATACAGATATAAATAATTAGATTTAAATTAAACAATATTTTCACTCATGAAAGTAAGAGCATCAGTCAAAAAAAGAAGTGTAGACTGCAAAATTGTACGTAGAAAAGGAAGAGTTTATGTTATAAACAAAAAGAATCCTAAGTATAAACAAAGACAAGGTTAATAATAACAATAATAAAAACAGAATATAGCTATGGCTAGGATTTCAGGTATAGATTTACCAAAAAACAAAAGAGGCGAAATTGCTTTAACTTATATTTTCGGTATAGGTAGAAGCACCGCTCAAAGAATATTAGATTCCTCAGGTGTTGATAGAAGTATCAAAGTACAGGATTGGAATGATGACCAGTTGGTTAATATCAGGAATTTTATTACTGATAAAATCAAAGTGGAGGGTGCACTTCGTTCTGAAGTTCAATTGAGCATTAAACGCTTAATGGACATTGGATGTTACAGAGGGATTCGTCATCGTATTGGCTTGCCTTTAAGAGGACAAAGAACCAAAAACAATTCCAGGACTAGAAAAGGAAAGAGAAAAACTGTTGCTAACAAAAAGAAAGTAACCAAATAATAACCAAATAACCATTTGATAAAAAAGGTTAATTTGAAAATCGTTAAGATTATATCAAATCAACAAAATATCAAATCATCAAATAAATAAAATGGCAAAATCGACAGACGGTAAAAAAGCAAAAACTACAAAAAAGAAAGTTGTAAAAGTTGAGGCAGTAGGACAAGCCCACCTTAATGCAACTTTTAATAATCTAATTATTTCCCTTACAAACAACCAGGGGCAGGTAATTTCCTGGGCATCTTCAGGAAAAATGGGATTCAGAGGTTCTAAGAAAAACACACCTTATGCAGCTCAAATGGCAGCAGGAGATTGTGCAAAGGTTGCTTATGACATGGGTTTAAGAAAGGTTAAGGTTTTTGTTAAAGGACCAGGAGCTGGAAGAGAATCTGCTATCAGAACAATTCATAATTCAGGTATAGAAGTTACAGAAATTGTAGATGTTACGCCAATACCACATAACGGTTGCCGTCCACCTAAAAGAAGAAGAGTATAATTAAATTAACCGGTTACTTGGTTAAAAACATTAAAAATTAAAAATAAAAATAAGAAATGGCAAGATATACAGGCCCAAAGTCTAAAATTGCAAGAAGATTCAGAGATCCGATTTTTGGACCGGATAAAGCACTTCAAAAGAAAAATTATCCTCCAGGACAACATGGTGTTTCCAAAAGAAGAGGAAAACAATCAGAGTATGCTATTCAATTAGCCGAAAAGCAAAAAGCTAAATATACTTATGGTATATTAGAAAAGCAATTCGCTAATATTTTTGATAAGGCTTCCAGATCTAAAGGTATCACCGGTGAGATTTTACTTCAGCTTATTGAATCTCGTTTAGATAACGTTGTATATCGTTTAGGAATTTCTCCAACCAGAAGTGGTGCAAGACAATTGGTTTCTCACCGTCATATTACGGTAAACGGAAATATTGTTAACCTTCCTTCTTATAAATTAAAAGTAGGAGATGCTGTTGCAGTGAGAGAAAAATCCAAATCCCTTGAAACTATTACAAATTCTGTTTCAAGAGGTGTTACTTATCCATGGCTTGATTTTAATAGAACAACTTTGGAGGGAAGATTTCTTGCAATACCAGAAAGAGAACAAATTCCAGAAAACATTAAGGAACAATTAATTGTTGAATTGTACTCTAAATAATATTTTACTGTATTGTTTAAACTAAAAACAGTAAAAGACAAAACACAATAAATTTTAATAAACCAAATTCAAATTAAATATATGGGAATTTTAGCTTTTCAAAAACCTGACAAGGTAATAATGTTAAACTCAAATGAGATTGAAGGTCAATTTGAGTTCAGGCCCCTTGAACCAGGATATGGAATTACTATAGGTAATGCCCTTAGACGAATCCTACTTTCTTCTTTAGAGGGATATGCAGTTACATCAATCAAAATTGAAGGTGTAGATCATGAATTCTCCAGCATTAAAGGAGTAGTTGAAGATGTAACCGAAATTATATTAAACATCAAGCAAATCAGGTTTAAAAAACAAATCGAGTTGCAGGATAACGAAAGAGTTACTGTTAACTTTACTGGTAAAAATGTTTTTACTGCAGGTGATATAGGTAAGTTTATTTCAGGTTTTCAAGTTTTGAATCCTGATTTGGTTATCTGCAATATGGAAACTGATGTTAAGATTAAAATGGAGATGAATATCGATAAGGGTAGAGGTTATGTTCCTGCAGAGGAAAACAAACCGGTAAATGCCGTTTTTGGTCAAATTCCAATTGATGCTATTTTCACTCCAATCAAAAATGTTAAATACAGTATTGAGAATTACCGTGTTGAGCAAAAAACGGATTATGAAAAACTAATTTTCGAAATTGTTTCTGATGGTTCAGTTCATCCAAAAGAGGCTTTAAAAGAAGCTGCAAAAATTCTTATTCATCATTTTATGTTGTTCTCAGATGAGAAAATCACTTTAGATACTGAAGAGAAATCAGCTACTGAAGAATTTGATGAAACTTCATTGCATATGCGTCAACTTTTGAAAACCAAACTTGTTGACATGGATCTTTCAGTAAGAGCTTTGAATTGTTTGAAAGCTGCAGATGTTGAAACTCTTGGTGAACTTGTTTCTTTTAACAAGAATGACTTATTGAAATTCAGAAATTTCGGTAAGAAATCCTTAACAGAACTTGAAGATTTGGTACATGCTAAAAATTTACATTTTGGAATGAACCTATCTAAATACAAACTAGATAAAGACTAAATTTACAATCAGAAATAGTAATGTTATTAATTTCTGAACTGATTTTTTAAATATAATACGATGAGACACGGTAAAAAAATAAATCATTTAGGCAGGACAAGCAGTCACAGAAAAGCTATGCTTTCAAACATGTCTGCCTCTTTAATCTTACACAAAAGAATCAGTACTACACTTGCTAAAGCAAAGGCTTTAAGAGTATATGTTGAGCCACTTCTTACAAAATCAAAAGAAGATACTACCCATTCAAGAAGAATCGCTTTTAGTTATCTTCAGGATAAAGATGCTGCAACAATATTGTTCAGAGATGTAGCTCCAAAAATTGCTGACAGACCAGGTGGATATACAAGAATAATTAAATTGGCTAACAGACTTGGTGATAATGCAGAAATGTGTATAATTGAGCTTGTTGATTTCAATGAGTTAATGTTAAAGGATAAGACTGAGAAAAAAGCTAAAACAACCAGAAGAGGACGTACTACAAAGAAAAAAGCTGAAGGCACAGAAGCCACGGAAGCTGAAGGCACTACTGAGGTTAAGGAAAAAGCTCCTAAAGCAAAAGCTAAATCTGCTGAAGCTCCAATTGCTAAAGCAAAGACTCCTAAAGCAAAATCAACAGAAGAAAAAGCTCCAAAATCAAATGATGAAGAGACAAAAAGTGAGTAATTTGATTTTATAATTTAAAAGAAAAGGATAAGGTGTTTTCACTTTATCCTTTTTTTTATGTCATAAAATGAAGTTTAAATGACAATTGAAATCGCATTGGATTAAAATTAGAGCGGATATTGAATACTTGTTAAATAATAAGTAAAGAAAAGTGAATAAGTTCTGAAAATAAAACCTTATTTTTAATAAAGGATAAAGTAATTTTGACGTTATATTTTAAGGATAGGTTCAATTAAATAAGCTACAATTTAAAAATACACAAATGAAATTTACTGAAAAAGTCCCTGCAGTTTTAGTTTTAGAAGATGGAAAAATATTCCATGGTAAGTCAGCTGGAAAAATAGGAACTACTACTGGTGAGATCTGCTTTAATACAGGAATGACCGGATACCAGGAAATATTTACAGATCCTTCTTATTTTGGTCAGATAATTATTATGACCAATGTCCATATAGGAAATTATGGAGTTTTGGATGATGAGGCTGAATCAGGGTCTATTAAAATTGCAGGAATGGTTTGTAAAATTTTTAATGAAGGATATTCACGAGTAAGAGCCGAAAAATCATTGCAGAATTATTTTGTTGAGGGCAATGTTGTTGGTATATCAGATATTGATACTCGTGCATTAGTAAGATACATAAGAAATAAAGGTACCATGAATGCTATTATTTCTTCTGAAGAAACGGATATTGAAATATTAAAAAACAAATTATCTCAAGTTCCATCCATGAAGGGGCTAGAGTTATCATCTAAAGTTACAACCAAGGAGCCATATAATTGGGGAAGCCAGGAAGGGAAATATAAAGTTGCGGTACTTGATCTTGGGGTTAAATATAACAGTTTGAGGAATCTTGAAGAAAGAGGATGCACTATTAAAGTTTTTCCAATGAGCACTTCAGTTGAAGAAATGTTAGCCTGGAGCCCAGATGGTTTTTTAATTTCCAATGGCCCTGGTGATCCAGAAGTAATGCCTGATACTGTTCAAAAGGTTGTAGAAATTGTTAAAAAAGATTATCCATTATTTGGAATTTGCCTTGGTCATCAAATATTAGCATGGGCAAGCGGACTTTCAACTTTTAAAATGCACAATGGGCATAGGGGAATAAATCATCCTATAAAAAATACAATTACTGGTAAAGGTGAAATTACATCTCAAAATCATGGGTTTTGTGTTAGCAAAGAGGATGCAGAGAATAGCGATCAAGTTGAATTAACTCATTATCATTTAAATGATGGAACCCTTGCTGGATTTAGAGTAAAAAACAAAAGGGCTTTTTCTGTTCAATACCATCCTGAAGCAGGCCCAGGACCATTAGATTCCAGGTATCTTTTTGATATGTTCATTGATCAAATGTTGGAATTTAAAGCTGCTAAAAAACTAGAATCAGAAGTACTTTAATATAATGATTTATAAATAATAAAAAAATTAAATTATTCATGGGATATATTTCTTCAATAAAAGCAAGACAGATTTTAGATTCTAGAGGGAATCCAACAATTGAAGTTGATGTAATAACTGATGCAGGCGGATATGGAAGAGCTGCTGTGCCTTCAGGAGCATCTACAGGGAAACACGAAGCAATGGAGTTGAGAGATGGCGATAAGGGAAGATATCTTGGAAAAGAAGTTTCAAAAGCAGTTGGCCATGTAAATGGTACCATCAGCGAAGAAATAATGGGTATGGATATTTTCAGCCAAACTCAAATTGACAGGATGATGATCGAACTGGATGGCACATCCAACAAATCCAATCTGGGTGCAAATGCTATTTTGGGAGTATCTCTGGCAGTAGCACATGCAGCAGCGAATGAACTTAGCTTACCTCTATACAGGTATGTAGGAGGTGTTAATGCCAATTTATTACCTATTCCAATGATGAATATTCTTAATGGAGGTTCTCATGCAGATAATAGTATTGATATTCAGGAATTCATGATTATGCCAGTTGGCGCGAATTCTTTTAGTGAGGCGCTAAGAATGGGAACTGAAGTGTTTCATCATCTTAAAGCAGTTTTAAAAAAACAAGGGCTTTCAACTAATGTGGGAGACGAAGGTGGATTTGCACCTAATTTAAAATCTAATGAAGAAGCCATAAAAGTTGTTTTACAGGCAATAGAAGCTGCAGGATACAGACCAGGAGAGGATATTTATATTGCTCTTGATGCTGCAGCATCTGAATTTTATAATGCAGAAGAAAAAGTTTATCATCTTAAAAAATCAACAGGAGACAAACTAAGTTCTGCACAAATGGTGGATTTTTGGAAGGACTGGACTAAAAAATATCCGATTATTTCTATTGAGGACGGCCTTGATGAGGATGATTGGGATGGTTGGAAACTTTTGACAGAAAAATTAGGGAATAAAATTCAACTGGTAGGTGATGATTTGTTTGTTACAAACACCTCTAAATTAGCTGAAGGAATTAATAAGGGTGTGGCTAATTCCATCCTGGTTAAAGTTAACCAGATAGGAACATTGACGGAAACAGTAAATGCGGTACAATTGGCACAAACAAATTCTTATACCTCAGTGATGAGTCATCGTTCTGGCGAAACTGAAGATGTTACCATTGCTGATCTGGCCGTTGCACTAAGTACTGGACAAATAAAAACAGGATCGGCATCGCGTTCAGACAGGATCGCAAAATACAACCAGTTGCTTAGAATTGAAGAATATCTTGGTGGAAGCGCCAGGTATACAGGAAAGGATTTTAAATATTGTAAAAAAGCAGATAAAATAAGCTCATTTACTGGAATTCCAATAATTTAATATTTTCATTGAATAGGAGTTACTAATATTCCTTATTATTTTTAATAATTCCGATTAAAAACCTTTGAAATTCCTAAAAGGAATTTTAATTTAGCAGCACTTCTATAAATGATAGAATCCTGAATATTTGTTAATTTTATAAGAAAATGGATAAACTGAAAGAGAAATTTGCTGCAAAAGCAATTCCAATGGCCGCCGAAATTAAAACCATCATTAAGGAACATGGTGAAAAAGTAATTGGAGAATACACAGTTGCCCAAGTGTACCAGGGCATGAAGGGTATGTTAGGAATGGTAACGGAAACATCAAAACTAGACCCTGAAGAGGGAATTAGATTTAGAGGTTATAGTATACCTGAATTAAGAGAGAAATTGCCAAAAGCGCCTGGAGGTACAGAGCCTTTGCCTGAAGGGATTTTCTATTTGATGATGGTTGGGGAGCTTCCAACAGAAGAAGAAGTTAAAAGTTTAAGTAATGATTGGGCAAGAAGAAGTATTGTTCCGCGCCATGTTTTCGATACGCTTGATTCATTGCCCATGTCAACACATCCAATGACCCAATTTAGTATTGCGGTTATGGCAATGCAGACTGAATCACTGTTTGCCGCTGCTTATAAAAAAGGAATTAGCAAAAAGGAATATTGGGATTATACATATGAAGATTCAATGAATCTTATTGCCAGGCTGCCTAGGATTGCCGCATATATTTATAGAAAAAAATATAAAAACAATGTTCATATTGAACCAGATCATAAACTTGACTGGGCGGCTAATTTAGCCCATATGATGGGTTATGAATCGTTTGATTTTAAAAGATTAATGCGTCTTTATCTTACAATTCATGTTGATCATGAAGGAGGAAATGTAAGTGCACATGCAACTCATTTAGTTGGTTCTGCTTTAAGTGATCCATACCTTGCTTTCGCAGCAGGAATGAACGGGCTTGCTGGTCCATTGCATGGATTAGCAAATCAGGAAGTAATCCAGTGGATACTGAAGCTTCGTGAAGAGTTAGGTGGTGGCTTACCATCCAAAGAACAAATTGCTGAATATATTCAGAGAACGCTTGCCGAAGGAAAAGTTGTTCCCGGCTATGGTCATGCAGTTTTAAGAAAAACCGATCCTCGTTTTACTGCCCAACAGGATTTTTATAAAACATATATTAAAAAAGACGATATATGCGAAATCGTTCAAATGGTTTATGAAGTGGCTCCAGATATTCTTGCATCAACCGGAAAAATTAAAAATCCATGGCCAAATGTTGATGCTCATTCCGGTGCGCTTTTAGTTCATTATGGGATGACAGAATATGAGTTTTATACTGTATTGTTTGGTGTTTCCAGAGCATTAGGAGTTCTTGCTTCTCTAATTTGGGACAGAGCATTAGGAAGTCCATTAGAAAGACCTAGTTCTATAACTACTGAAGGGATGAAGAAAAAAATTGGAATACAAGTTTCATAATCAATACAAAATGGGGTTCGAAAAGAGGCAAGAGTTAAAACTCATGCCTCTTTTTTTTTGTCCCTTAAAAAGCACTTAAAAAACAGTTTTGTTTTTTGTTAAATTATACCGAATAAACTAGCTCCTTTTTCACCTAATGCATCTACTTTTTTCTCAATGGATGGATCTGAATATAGGGGAGGAGCGTGATGTGGTTTTGACCGTGCATCAATTATTAAAGAACCTGTGCAGCCCCAGTGCTTGTGTTGAGTGAAGCTGTCCACTCCATAAATATCATGCGAAGGGTTGCTTCTGGTAAAGGTGACCCATAAAAAATTGTTTAATGTTGCAGAGGTAAATCTACTGTCATCGCAAAGTATTATTAGGGGGAATTTTTGATCAAAATCTGGAAGAACATTTTTAAACCAACCGCTTATTCTCTCTACAAAAGCTAAAGTTTCGTTTACACCCTTGTAATTTGGACCAGAAATGGCAATTACCCCTGGCATAATAATAATGCATGCTTTTAAATCATTTGGCAATATAAAATCATGAGGAAGTTCTGTTGCCAGTTCTCTCTTTTTTTCTCCAGCAGCAGCAATAACCACTTTTGATCCTGAATTTAAACCTGTACCACTGTAATCAAGAGTATCAATGCTGGTTTTAGTATAAAAATGCAGATCCCTTTTCCAATCAACACGTTCTAAAACATGGCTGAAAAAGCTTTTAATATCATGTGTTTTTAAGCTTGGATTATCTTCTCCAGCAACTATAATTAAATATTTAGCAAGGGACATCTGCCCAAAACCAAGAATATGATTCGCAATAGTTAAAATTTCCTGGGGTTTTCTTATTTCAATATATGGAGTGTATCTTTCACTTCCTATTGCTAGTAAAAGCGGATGTACACCAGCAGCATCCACGGCATTTACTTCGATCAATCCTGGTATTTCTTTGGGAATCAAAGGTCCTGTTATCTCATGAATAAGGGCTCCAAAACTTGTATCCTCCTGTGGAGGTCTTCCAACCACTGTAAATGGCCAAATTGCATCTTTACGGTGATAAACTGCTTTTACTTTCATTAATGGAAAGTTGTGTTCTAGGCTATAATAACCCAAATGGTCTCCAAAAGGGCCTTCTGGCTTGTTTTCTCCAGGATATACATCTCCTGTAATTACAAAGTCTGCATCTGAAGAAATGCAATAACCATCCTTATATGAATAACGGAACCTTCTATTGCCCATTACTCCTGCGAATGTAAGCTCTGAGAGTGCTTCGGGAAGAGGCATTACCGCACTTAAGCTATGAGCAGGAGGCCCACCAACAAAGATGCTTGTTTTTAATGGTTCTCCTTTTTTGTTTGCTTTTGTTTGGTGTACTCCAATTCCCCTGTGTAATTGGTAATGCAATCCAATTTCCTTATTTGCTACATAATCATTTCCATTTAACTGAATACGATACATGCCAAGGTTTGAATTCATTACACCAGGTTTTTCAATATCTTCAGTATATACTTGGGGCAGAGTGATAAAAGCTCCACCATCCATTGGCCAACATTTAATCAGCGGCAATTCTTTTATTGTAATTTCTTTAAATAAAACAGGATTGTTCCTTGTTTTTAAGGGTAGAGCGTTAATCGCAGAAATTCCAGTTCCAGCATATTTAAAGGGGTTTTTAAGAGCAAGTATAGGATCGTTTTTTAGTTCAATTAACTTTTTTACAGTTTGCAATGAATTTCGAAAAATAAACCTGCTTCTATCCAATGAGCCAAAAAGGTTTGAAACTGCTTTGAATTTACATCCCTTAATATTTTCATAAAGGATGGCTGGTCCTGCAGCCTCATGCACTCTTAAATGTATAGCTGCCATTTCAAGTTCAGGGTCAACCAGTTCCTTTATTCTTATTAGGTGACCATGTTTTTCAAGATCTGAAAGACATTGATTCAGGCTTTTGTAATTCATTTTTTTTGTTTCTTTAGCAAAGGTACTACTATTAAACAATTCATAAGTTTGTGAATATTAAATTTAATAGTCTGTTTATCTTTATTAATTGTAATATTTTTCAACCATTAACTGTTAATAGAATTATGATTTGTTTATAATCCCAAGTATATAAAATAATAACTTTGCCGGGATTGCTTTTAATTATTGGAAGTGTATAGAAAATAATTAAGAATTATATTAATAATTAATAAATTAAACCAAAAACCAAAACATTATGAAAATTACAGCTTATTGTATGAAAACCAAAGAGAAAAATGTTGACATGTTAAAAGCTGTCGTTAGCAAAACCGCAAGAGGTGGCTATATGGCGCAGGGTGAAGACAAAGCAGGTAATAAAATGACTACTATGCTTTCTGAAGCTAATGCATTAGCCGCTGTAAAAGCTGGAAATGCAACAATGAAAAAGTAACAAAATCAATAAAAAATAGATAAAGGGGGGGGATGTAAATTCCTCCCTTTTTTTTATGTCAATTTATCAATTTTTTACAGTGTGAAATAAAAATTATTTCACACTGTTTTAGTGTAACAGCTTGAATTGTAGTTTGTTTTTTTTATATTTGAATATTCTATAAATACTATGAAACCTACAAATGAGCTTTTTTATCTGATAAAATCTTTAACAAAATCAGAAAAGCGCTATTTTAAATTATACTCTTCCTTACAGTCTGGGGAAAAAAACTACCTGAAACTTTTTGATGCTATCGAAAAAGAAAACACTTATGATGAGAATATCATAAAAGTTAAGCTTAAGGATGCTGCTTTTATCAAGCATTTTCCGTCAGAAAAAAATCATTTATACAGTCAGATATTAAAAAGCTTGAGAATGTTCCATTCTGAGAGCTCTATAAGCTCAATATTAAAGGAACTACTTCAGGATATAGAAATTTTGTATAATAAAACACTTTACAATGAGTGTAACAAAGTTGTGAATAGGGCAAAAAAAATATCTTATGAATATGAAAAATTCGATTATATTTTTGAAATATTAAATTGGGAGAAGCAGTTGGCTGATGAGGAACAATTGTTTGGTGATTTGGAAACCAATCTTGATCAATTAAATAGAGAAGAAGTTGAAAACATTCTAAAAATGCGTAATCTAGGGGAGTATCAGATGTTATATTCCCAAATAAACTATGTTTTTCGGCAAGGAGGTTATTCTAGAAATGAAAAAGAGCGTGAAATTGTGGAACGCGTTTCAAACCATCCTTTAATTGTGGGTAAAAACACAGCTCTTTCTGTGAGGGCTTCCACAATGTGTTATTATATAAAAGGATTATGTGCCATTACGAACAATGATTTTGACGATACAATTAGTTTTTTTTTAAAAGTTTTAGAAAAGATGGATAAGAATCCATCAATAGCAAAAGATTTGCAGAAAAGACGTGTTAAAACCTTCAATTATTTGCTTTTGGCATACAATGAAGCAGGGCAACATGAAAACTTTTTTGCCCTTATCGATACGATGAAAGGTTTTGTGGAGAAAGAGGAATATAAGAATGTTGATTTAAAGATGAAAATTTTCATGTCAACGAGCAATTCTGAATTACTTGCTTATGCAAGAATGGGGGATTTTGAAAAAGGCATAAAGAAATTGGATTCCATTGTAAATGGAATGGCAGAGTTCGAAGGAAAAATAAATAAGGAATCTGAAATACTTTTTTACTATAATGTTGCCTATTTATGTTTTGGAGCAGGTGAGTTTAATAAAGCCCTTGTTTGGGTTAATAAATTACTAAATGATAATGAGGCTAAAGTAAGACATGATATTTGTAGCTTTGCAAGGATATTAAACCTTCTTATTCATTTTGAATTACAAAACATTGATCTTCTCGAATATATAACAAAATCAACTCAACGCTACCATATCAAGCACAAGAGGGACTATAAGTTTGAGATGCTGATTTTGCGTTATTTTAAAAAGATGGCCAAAACTGCTGATCCAGAGAAAAGGAGAATATTGTTTAAAGTAATTAAAAGTGGTTTACAGGAAATAGTTAAAGACAGCAATGAAAAAATAGCATTGCAATATATAGATTTTATTTCCTGGCTTGAATCTAAAATAAATCAACGCTCTTTTGCTGAAATTGTAAAGGAAAAAGCAGTTTCTAAACTGCTTTAAGCCTTTGTCTTACTGCTTCAAAAAGAATTACTCCAGCTGCCACAGAAACATTTAGTGATCCAATTGATCCCAGCAATGGGATTTTAGTCTTGTAATCAGCTCTTTTCAGGTATTCAGGAGATATTCCATCTTCTTCTGATCCCATAATTATTGCAAGAGGTTTGGTGTAATTTACAGTGTCAAACAATTGATCCGTTTTTTCTGTACAAGCAATAATATCTAATCCACTATCTTTTAAAAAATCAATTATCGCTTTAAGATTTTCCACCCTGCACACAGGCATTTTAAATAGTGCTCCTGCGGAAGTTTTTAAAGCATCAGCATTGATTTGTGCAGAACCTTTTGAGGGAATAACGATGGCATCCACTCCTGCGCATTCTGCAGTTCGTACAATTGCACCAAAATTCCTTACATCAGTAATTCTATCAAGGATTAAAACAAAAGGTTGCTTTCCTTTTTCATATACTTCAGGAATAATATTTTCAATATCACCAAAAACAATTGGAGCAACGTATGCAATTACTCCTTGATGATTTTTAGAAGTAACCCTATTAAGTTTTTCTTGAGGAACATATTGAACGGGAATGTTTTTTTTATTTAAAAGGTGTTTGAGGTCGCCAAAATTATCGCCTTTTAACCCCGGTTGGATTAACACTTTTTCTATTTCTTTTCCTGAGTTAACTGCCTCAATTATAGGCCTTATTCCAAAAATTAATTGGCTTTTTTCTTCCTGATTCCTGTAGTTCATCTTTTATTTAAAAGTCAAAATTAATATAATTGCAGAGGAATTTGTGAATTAATTTAAAATTCATAGCCATTCAGGAAATATTTTTTTTTGTTTGATAGTATAGATCAATATATTCTTCCTTGTCTCCATATATCAACGGCCCTATACCAGTTTGTTTTATATATAACGGATCTTTCCAGGCTAAAATCATTGGCGGAAAAGGGATTGTCCACTTTGTAAAAATTATAGTTAAGAGACATCAGGTTTTTATCTTCTCCATAAATCCAACTTTCGTTGGTAACACTTTTGTAAATTACATTCGGAGGGCCGAATATTAAATAAATCATTCCTCTGTCAGTCTTCCATCCTTCGATATAGGATGTGAAATGCAAATTAGCGTCCTGAACTCTGTTGTAAAATATACTGATTAATTCACGTGCTCTCTCTGGATTTCCTGCAAGATCAAGCCAGAATTTATCCAAGGCTTCTTTTTTATTTTCGGCATTTACAAGCCCCTCAAATTCTTGCTTACTGGTTATATACCTCAAAGGGTTTATCATATCCTCAGTATTTTTTATTTCCGGGAAATTTCCATTGAAATGATACAAAGTAAAGCCATCTTTATTTATGGCGCTGTCGATTTGAATATGATAAAAACCTTTGGATTTAAAATTTTCAATAAGGATATTATTTTCATTTACCGGGAGTTCGAAAATGCTGTCGGCTTTATAATGAAAAGACTGGTGATTTAGTGTGACAAAAGGGGGAGGCGCTATTTCAAAATCCCTTTTGTAATACCTAACAAAAGCTGTTGTTGCAGGAAAACCATATTTAATTTTAACGCTGTTGCTATTGATATGATTTTTAAATATGGGAGAGCCTGTTTCAGGAGAATTCATTAAAAAATTCTGCCGGTTGTTTAAGTTGTTTTTTTCAATAGTAATATAGGTTTTCTTTGTTTTGCTTCGGTTAATATCTGTAACTGTTATTTCCATAATATAATCAAAACCTTTTAGGGCTTTAAATTTTATGGTGCTAATTAAATCACGCAATTGGTCTTCATTTGCTACATCCTTAATATTTACACTGTTTGTATCATAAGTTAAACGTGCTTCATAATCATCAAAAATCCTGTAGGATAGAGTTACATTGGCTGAAAAAGGTGCTCCGGGTGCTGTTCTTGCGTAAAGAACTTGATTGCTGCTAATTTTAAAATGTAGTTCAGAAACACTATCGTTTATATGAAGAACTGAAAATTCAGGGTTGAATGAGGCAGCTTCTCTTTTATATAAAAAAGCTACATTCTGATTGCTTATTCTTTTATTTGTTTCACAGGAAAACAAAATGCCTATTAAAGCAAAAATAATAATCAGGTATTTATCAAACTTAATCAAGTGCGATTTCTGTATCATCAGTAGTTAAAAAAGTTTCAGGGATTGCTTTGGTTGCTTTTGCTCCTAGCTTGCGAATATTCTCAGCCCGTGAAATCAGACTCCCATGTCCTTCTAATTTCTTTTTTGCATTATCGTATGCTATAGCAGTGGCTTTAATTCCTTTGTCAATTTTTTCCAAATCTTCCAAAAAGCTTACAAATTTGTTAAATAAAGCTCCCCCCTGTCGTGCAATTTCCAATGCATTCTTATTTTGTCTTTCTTGTTTCCAAACTGATGCAATGGTTCGTAGGGTTGCAAGAAGGGTTGATGGACTAACAATTACAACTTTTCTTTCCCAAGCGTAATTAAATAGTTCCTGATCTGCCTGTATTGCTACTCCAAATGATGATTCAATGGGGACAAAAAGTAAAACGAAATCAGGAGAATTAAAACTTGAGGAGTTCTGGTAATTTTTTTCACTAAGATTTCTAATATGAGATTTGATTGATTCAATATGGTTTTTAATGGATATTAAACTGTTCTCCTCAGTAGTTGAATTTACATAAGACTCATAGGCTACAAGAGAAACTTTAGAATCAATGATTATGTGCTTTTCATCAGGAAGGTAAATTACAACATCTGGTAAAATTCTTTTTCCTTCTTCGTCAGAGCTATTAACTTGGGTTTTGTACTCTTGATCTTTAATGAGGCCTGATCTTTCAAGAATTTTTTCAAGAATTATTTCTCCCCAGTTACCTTGAAATTTATTGTCACCCTTCATTGCCCTTGCAAGATTGTTGGCTTCCTGGCTTATTTGTTTATTTAAATCTACAAGGTTTTTTATTTCTGCCTTAAGGGTAATTCGTTCATCTGATTCAGCTTTGTATGTTTTGTCAACCTTTTCCTCAAAATCTTTTATTCTTTCTCTTAGTGGGGTTATTATTTGATCAAGGTTTACTTTATTCTGATCCGTGAATTTTTTACTTTTTTCTTCAAGAATTTTATTTGCAATGTTTTCAAATTGAGTGTTAAACTTTTCCTGAAGTTGTTCCACTTCTGCTTTTTGAGTTCCAAGCTTGTCATTCATGTTCTTAAATGCTTCTTCAGCTCTTGCTAACCGCTGATTGGCAGCATTTGATTTCTCTCTTTCAAGGCTTATTTCAGCCTTAATCTTTTCAGATTCTAGTGAAATAAAAGTTAACCTTTCCTGCAGCTTGATGTTTTCCTGTTGAAGATTAAATGTTTCTTGAGTATTATTTATTTTTTGAGTTGAAAGCCTGCTAATAAAATAAAAGTAAGCCGAGGCAATTCCTGCTATTAATCCTGTTATTAAAAAAATAAATTCCATGTAAATAAATTATTCCTGTAAAATTAAGAATAATTTATTTACAGTTGCTATTTACTTACAATCCCTGTATTGATGGAATATATAGAGAAAATATAGGAGAAAAAAGATTTAAAAATGTGTATCAGGATTAAAAATAATTGACAATCCCAAAATGAATTTTTCCTGTTCGAAGTTGAAAATTCTGATTAAATTGTTTTCCAAGTGCATAGTTAAGGGAGAAAATTCCTGCTTTTGTTTCAAAACTCATTCCAGCTCCGAATCCCCAGGGAGTATCAGTAACAAATTTGTTCATTGTATTATTTTCATACCAGGCACCGTTCCAAAAAACATGGGCGTAGGAGTTTTGTTCAAGCAAATAACGCGCTTCTACTGTAAACATGGAAAAAGAAGATGCCAAAATAGATTCCTCATCAAAGCCCCTGAGTGTTTTTAATCCGCCTATTCTGTATAATTCATTTTCGAATGCTGAAGGGCTAATTAGGTAAGATGAAGAATTACTTAATTTTAATGTGCTTCTTTTTGAAAGTGGTATAAAATAATCAATTGCAAGATTAAGATCATATTGAACCGTTTTTAATGCCAGGTTTTCATAAAGCTCTTCTTTGATTTTTGGATTTTTCAAAATCTTCCTGTTTCCCGCAGCTCCATTTAGTATAAATCGATGGCCCTTCCTTGGGTTCAGCCTATAGTCAAGGTGTTCATTTTTATATCCAATGCCATACAATATGGTTTTTACATCTGCATATTGGGGGAGTTGAGAAAGAAATTCCAAACCATAATCTGATAAGATGATTGAATTTTTTGTATTCATAAAAACTTTAAAATAATTGCCTCCACTCAAAATATATTGAATCCCTATAATTGAGTTAACATTTAAAAAGGTAGTATCCTTTTTATATAGATCAAGTTTTGCATCAATTCCAAAGGGAGTTGAAAAAACAAAGGGATAGGTAAACTGAGCTTTTAAATCTTGTGTTTCATCCTGAAGTTTTCGCCAGTTCAAATCAATTAATTCACCACTTCCAAATGAATTTAGTAACTTTAGTTGTAAATCACCTGTAAGTAATATCTTGCCCGGAATATCATTGTTGGGTAATACACCCAATACACCATCAAACTGACTTGCCTGGTTATGATCAAGAAAAAAAACAAGTTTTGATACAGATTCTGAAAAACTTATTTCAAAGCTCCTGGTTTCCTTTAAAAATGGTAGCTCTTTTATTCTGGCTGTTAATTTTTTTACCTTTGATTCATCATAAAGGTCGCCAGGTTTAATTCCAATGTAATTATAGAAATAAACAGGATTTATTTTTGCATTGCCTCTAATAACAATACTATCGATTCGTATTTCCTTGTTTTTTTGCAAATTTAATGATGCCTCAATTGTATTTGAGGATGAAAATTTCAAAGAATCCAGCTTAAAAGATGCAAAAGGAAAACCATTGTTTTCAGACCATTCTAAAAGTTTGCGTGATAGATTTTCCACCTCATTGAAATGCAATTGTTTGTTAAAATATACCTTCTCTCTAAATCCTGCGATGCTCAACATACCTTCATTAACATTTCCAGGAGATAATCTTGCCCATTTGTATGTAGGGCCAGCAGTTATATAACAGGTTGAATAAAGACTGTCATGAACCAGACTATCTATTGTGGCCGCTAAATATCCTTTTTCATAAAAAGCCAAAAGCAGGTTTTGAATTTTTTTGTTCCTTTCTGCTCCACTAGAGATTTTATGCTTTGCGTTAATTAATTTTCGCAAAGATTTTTCATTTAATATGGAATCGGATAATTCAATTTTTAAATCAAAAGCATGTTGTGCAGTTGCGGAGCTAAAAAGCGCGCAAAAAAACAATGTCAGATAGAATGCTTTGAACAAAATTAATTTTATAAAAAGTTTATTGTGCTTTATTCGTATTTAAGCTCCAGTCAATTTCTTTTAAACCCAATTTTTTTAGAATTTCATTTGTTTTAGAAAAATGACCACATCCAAAAAAACCTCTATATGCTGAAAGTGGTGAAGGATGAGTTGCTTTCAAAACAAAATGTTTGCTGGTATCAATTAATTTTTGCTTGCTTTGTGCATAAGTTCCCCAAAGCAAAAATACTACTCCCGTCCTTTTCTCTGAAATAATTCGGATTACAGCATCCGTAAATGTTTCCCAACCCTTTTTTTGATGAGAACCGGCATTGTGAGCCTTTACAGTTAAAGTAGCATTTAACAATAGAACTCCTTGTTCTGCCCAAGGGGTGAGATCTCCCTTTGAAGGAACTGATAATCCAAGGTCATTTTTAATTTCTTTGAAAATATTTACAAGAGAAGGGGGAAGTTTTATCCCCTCAAATACAGAAAAGCTTAATCCGTGCGCCTGGCCCGGACCATGATAAGGATCCTGTCCAATAATTACCACTTTTGTTTTATCAAAAGGAGTTTTGTTAAATGCTGAAAAGATTTGATTAAATGGAGGGTAAACAGAATGTTCCTTGCTTTCTTCCTCAACAAACTGCATTAAATCCCTAAAATATAAACAATCAAATTCTTCTTTTAGCACTTTTTGCCATCCCGGTTCAATTTCTTTTTTTGTGAATTTAAAATTTTGCACCTCTATGTTTATTACTTAATCAATAAATAAGCTAATAATAACTATTGTTTCTGTTTCTATGCAATGCAATGGAAAATAACAAAAAGGAAGTAATTTTCAATTTGGACTTTTTGTAATTATTACTAACGTTCAAAATTCAAAAATCGTTTATTTTCAATGAAAGTAAAAATAGTATATTTTAGACTTGTGTGAGATGCTTTTATTTAGAAAGAGAACTAGAATTCGAACTCTTAGTAAATTTAAATGCTTATTTGAAATCAATCCTTTTTAAGTAATTCGTAAGGATTATTCTTTATCATCCAAATTACGAATAAGGCCGATTCCGGCAATGAAAAAGATAAATCCTATTATTCCATAGGTAATGAGGGCCCTGGTGTTTACTGTGTCATTGGAAATATTTACAAAAAGTATGGCTCCATAAATAAGACCAATTACACCCAAGAGAGTAAGCAGGGCTCCAAATATTTTTTTTAAGTTCATAATTCTGTCTTTTATCTTAAATGCAAAAATTAATTCATTTCTTTTTCAAAGGTACGCTATTTCTTTTGGTGTTTCTTGTGGTGTTTTTACTTTTGTATTTAGAACTATTAGTGAGAAATGATTGTTTTACATTTGGGTGTTTTGATTCTGACTCCTTTTTTTATTAATTTTTGATAATTTTAAAAGAAAAAGGATTATTTTCTTTTATCTTCAGGAGTAATTCATGGATATCCTTTCAAATACTCGATGCTACTTACAATATTTTCTTATTTTTGGGCATTAACCTTAAATCATAAAAGATATAAATATGAAGTTAAAGAATTATATAGAAGGACAATGGGTTGAGGGTGAAGGAGATGGTACGGCATTGTTTAATGCGGTATCTGGAGAGCATATAAAAACCGCATCCACACAAGGTGTTGATTTTAAAAGTATGTTGGAATATGCAAGAAAAACAGGATCTCCTGCTCTAAGAAAAATGACCTTTCATGAAAGGGCCCTTATGTTAAAAGCACTAGCCCTTCATTTAACTGCAAAAAAGGAAATGTTTTATGCTTTGTCAGCGGCAACTGGAGCTACCCGTGTAGATAGCTGGATCGATATAGAGGGAGGCATAGGTAATTTATTTGTTTATGCAAGTAAAGGGCGAAGGGAATTACCCAATGAAACATTTTATGTAGACGGCAAACCGGAAGTTATTTCAAAAGGAGGCACATTTATAGGACATCATATTTGCGTTCCAATGGAGGGTGTAGCTATACATATTAATGCATTTAACTTTCCTTGTTGGGGAATGTTGGAAAAAATAGCAGTTAATTTTCTAGCCGGAATGCCGGCAATAGTAAAACCTGCAACAGTAACATCTTTTCTTACCGAACTAATGGCAAAGGAAATCATTGATTCTGGAATTTTACCTCCGGGTGCATTACAGGTAATTTGTGGGAGTGCAGGCAACATGCTTGACTATGTTACAGAGCAGGATGTAGTAACCTTTACTGGTTCTGCAACTACTGGGAAAATGCTAAAACAATCCAAAGCAATTATAGAAAATTCGGTAAGATTTAACATGGAAGCTGATTCGTTGAATTGCTCTATTTTAGGTCCGGATGCAACACCGGAAACAGAAGAATTTAAACTTTTCATAAAAGAGGTGGCAAGGGAAATGACAGTAAAGGCAGGCCAAAAATGTACTGCTATTCGAAGGGCTATTGTCCCTGAAAAACTGGTTGATGATGTAATTAAAGCTATTTCGGAAAGATTAAAAGGAACCACATTAGGCAATCCCGCTATGGAAGGGGTTAAAATGGGACCATTGGCTGGAAAGGACCAAGTGAGGGATGTTAGAGAAAAAGTGTTAGAACTTATGCAAGTATGTGAAGTAGCACATGGTAATTACGATAGTTTTGAAGTAATGGGAGCCGATAAGGACAAAGGAGCTTTTATGCCATCCATGCTGCTTTATTGTAAAGAGCCCTTTAAACATATTCAGCCTCATAGTGTAGAAGCTTTTGGGCCAGTAAGTACAGTAATGCCATATAAAACAACAGAAGAGGCAACTGAATTGGCCAAAATGGGAAGAGGAAGTCTTGTTTGCTCAGTTTTCACCTCTGATGATGACTTTTCCCGTGATATAGTTCTTGGAGCTGCCAGTATGCATGGAAGGATAATGATAGTAAATGCCTCCTGTGCGAAAGAATCAACAGGTCATGGTTCTCCTATGCCCCATCTTGTTCATGGTGGGCCCGGAAGGGCAGGAGGTGGTGAAGAAATGGGTGGTATAAGGGGTGTTTTTCATTATATGCAACGCACTGCAATTCAGGGTTCACCAACTACCTTAACCAAAATAACAAATGTTTATCAACCCGGGGCTGAACAAAAAGAAGATATAATCCATCCCTTTAGAAAATATTTTGATGATTTAGAGATAGGTGAAACTTTGGTTACCCATAAAAGAACGGTTACAGAAACTGATATTGTGAATTTTGCCAATATTAGCGGAGATAATTTCTATGCCCATATGGATGTTACATCCCTACAGGGTTCTATTTTTGAATCCAGAGTAGCTCACGGTTATTTCATTATTTCAGCAGCTGCAGGTTTATTTGTTGATCCAAAAAAGGGGCCAGTCCTGGCAAATTACGGTTTGGATGAATTGCGATTTATTAAACCTGTATATGTTGGTGCAACAATAGGAGTTCGTTTAACTTGTAAAGAAAAGATATCAAAGGAAAAGAGGGAGGATGAATTGGCTCAAGGAGTGGTAAAATGGCAGGTAGATGTATATGATGAAACTGGAGAAACTGTGGCGCTTGCAACTATTTTAACTCTTGTACAACGCAAAGAATAATTTTTAGTCATTACATTCGTTATATTATTAATATAAACTCAAATACAAATAAAACACCTGTTCCCATTGCTGTTTTTTGATTTTTTGATAGAAAATGCAGTCGCTCAGGGAAAAAATAATTTTTTTATTACAATATTTTAAAAATAATTATGTTATGTTTGTAGAAATAAATTTTTAATTGCAATTATTATGAAAAATGGAACTGTAAAGTTTTTTAATGAAACCAAAGGATTTGGTTTTATCAAGTTAAATGGTTCTGACCAAGAATTTTTTGTTCATGTGTCAGGATTGAAAGATGAAATTCGTGAAAATGACGAAGTTGTTTTCGAAGTTCAAGAAGGTAAAAAAGGTTTAAATGCTGTTAACGTAAGATTGGCATAAATAATTTCCTGGTAATTTACCAAAAACCCTGTAAGGCTCATTGAGAATTACAGGGTTTTTAATTTTAATCTTTCTTTCTGCCCCATTTAGCTTAAATTTAATAATTAACAGTCTAATTTATAGTATAAATTAAATTTATTAACGTAAGTTTGTTTAAAACCACCTACCATCATGTATGATATTTTAAAGAAGTTTGAAGATAAATATGTTAACCTGAAGAAAAAAGGAATGCAGGTTGAGGGGTTATTGTTAATTGATCCAAAGCGTAAGAAGCACGTAATAAGCATTAGTAGGCCATTTGTTTTTGACAATAGAAATTTGCCAAAAAGATACGAAACGCTCGAAATTAAAAGCAAAATTCAAGGGGAACTTCCTCAGGAATTTAAAATAAACCGTGAAAATCCAGATTGGCAAAAAACAGAATTTATATGGGCCCCAGAAAGATTTGAACATTTCGTTGACAGATGTTCAACTGAAATACGTAAAAAACTTGACCAGCCAGAAATGAGTCGTAATGAAATGCTTGATGCGCTATGTTTCGGAAATTTTCAGGAACATAAAGCAAAGTGCGAGGCGATGGTTAAGGAAGGAAAAATTCCAGCATTTAAAAACAATGCGAAAGAAAAATTAGAACTAGTTAATTAATGGTTATTGTTTAGGTTTAGGTTAAAAAGGGCGGAATTTATTCCGCCCTTTTTTTTGATTTAATCAGAAAACTCCTATTTGTATTGTTAGTCCTTTTTACAAAGCAATTCAAAAACATTTTAGTTTTAATTGTTTTTGCCCAAAATGCCTAATTTGTTTGAATTTTGCTTATTTAAAGCCTTAGTTTTATTATTATTGTACCTTAATTTAAAACGATTAAAAATATGGAAGATATAGGAAAAGTTGAAGTTAAGTTAGAAGAAGGAATTGGTACAATTTCCTTTTTTCATCCTCAGAGTAATTCTCTTCCTGGTACTCTTTTAAAAGCAATTGCCCATGAAATAACCGCACTTGGCAACAATTCAGATACAAAAGTTATTATATTAAAGAGTGAGGGGGAAAAAACTTTTTGTGCAGGAGCATCATTTGATGAATTAATTGGGATTGATAGTTTAGAAAAAGGCAAAGAGTTTTTCTCGGGTTTTGCTGGAATAATCAATGCAATGCGCAAGGCTCCGCAATTTATTATAGCTCGAGTTCAAGGAAAGGCTGTTGGAGGTGGAGTTGGAATTGCTAGTGCTGCAGATTATGCATTTGCCACAGAGCAAGCTTCAGTTAAATTAAGTGAGCTTGCAGTAGGAATTGGACCATTTGTGGTTGGGCCTGCTGTTGCCCGTAAAATAGGTACAGCAGCATTTCAGGCGCTTTCTATTAATGCAACAAAATGGCAGTCAGCTCAGTGGGCAAAGGAAAATGGACTTTATTCCGAGGTGTTTTCGGATACATATAAAATGGATAATGCAATTGATGAACTGGCACAAATACTTTCAAAAAGTAACCCTGAAGCCATGTCTATGTTGAAAAAAGTGTTTTGGGAAGGCACAGAAAACTGGGATGAACTATTAATTGATAGAGCAGAAATAAGTGGGAAATTAGTTCTTTCAGATTTTACTGTAAATGCCATAAATAAATTTAAGACGGTAAAGTGATATTCTAATTGTTGATAAAAAGAATTACTTCTTAAAAACTATTGTAGCTGTTTGACTAATCATATATTCAGAAAAAAAAGTATACTATTAAAACCATTCCCAAATTAGTTGAAAATGCAGGAAATAGAAAAGAAAACGATAGGAACTCAAATAGAAAAGGATGTTTTGCGCAGGGCTTTTGAGTTAATGTGTACAGCAAAGGCAATGACTGAACTGTATGAAGAAAATTCAAAGGTAACGGCTAAATACGTACATGCTACTTCAAGGGGACATGAGGCTATTCAAATTGCCTTGGGATTGCAGCTAAAAGCTCAGGATTACGTTTTTCCGTACTATAGAGATGATTCTATTCTGCTTAGTATTGGTATTGAACCTTTTGAATTAATGTTGCAGTTGTTGGCTAAAAGAGATGATCCTTTTTCTGGAGGCAGAACCTATTACAGTCATCCAAGCTTAAGAAGGGAGAATATGTCTAAAATTCCTCATCAATCTTCTGCTACAGGTATGCAGGCAATTCCTGCCACAGGAGTTGCAATGGGAATGCAATACCTGGAAAACCAAAAATTGTCTATTGATTATCATGGGGAAAACCCCGTTTCAGTATGTTCTTTGGGCGATGCGTCTGTTACCGAAGGTGAAGTTGCAGAAGCTTTTCAAATGGCAGTATTGAAAAAATTACCAATTCTTTACCTTGTGCAGGATAACGAGTGGGATATTTCTGCTCATGCAAGAGAAATACGCGCTCAGGATGCAAGTGAATATGCAAAAGGTTTTAAAGGGATGGAAGTAAGAAGCATTGATGGCACTGATTTTAATAAATGCTATGAAACAATCAAAGATGTATTAAGCATCATTCGTAAAGAAAGAAGACCTGTTCTGATTCATGCCAAAGTACCTTTATTAAACCATCATACTTCGGGTGTTAGAAAAGAATGGTACAGGGACGATCTGGAAGAGCAAGCAAAAAGGGACCCTTTTCCAAAACTCGTAAACCGTTTAATAGTTAGTGGTTTTGATGCCAAAGAACTATCTTCTATTGAAAATGCTGCAAAAGAAAAAGTAAACGGAGATTATCAGAAAGCATTAAAGGCTGAAGACCCTCGTCCTGAAGACTTATTCGACCATGATTTTGCCCCAACGCCAGTCACTGAAGAAAAAGGAAATAGGTGTCCCGCTGGAAAAGAGCCGACTGTAATGGTGGACTGTGCTTTATTTGCTGTTCAGGAATTAATGACAAAACATAAAGAATGCCTTCTGTATGGACAGGATGTTGGAGCCAGGTTGGGGGGGGTATTTCGTGAAGCAGCTACACTTGCTCAAAAATTTGGTAATGACCGTGTTTTTAATACCCCAATTCAAGAGGCCTTTATAGTAGGTAGCACAGTTGGAATGTCTGCTGTTGGTTTAAAACCTATTGTTGAAGTTCAGTTTGCAGATTATATTTGGCCTGGTTTAAATCAACTCTTTACAGAAGTTAGTCGTTCCTGTTACCTGACCAATGGCAAATGGCCTGTAAGCTGTATTATTCGAGTTCCAATTGGTGCCTATGGAAGCGGTGGTCCCTATCATTCATCTAGCGTGGAATCTGTTCTAGCAAATATCAGAGGTATTAAAATTGCCTACCCTTCAACGGGTGCTGATTTAAAAGGTTTAATGAAATCAGCTTATTATGATCCTAATCCGGTTGTAATGTTAGAACATAAAGGATTGTACTGGTCTAAAATAAAAGGTACTGAGGATGCAAAAACTATTGAGCCTGACGAAGATTATATTATACCTTTTGGAAAAGCAAGAATGGTGTTAGAAACTCCTTCTCAAACTGATAAGCCAACTCTTTCCATTATTACCTATGGAATGGGTGTTTATTGGGCTAAAAATGCCGCAAAAGCTTTCCCAGGACAAATTGAAATAGTGGATCTTAGAACAATTCATCCATTGGATGAAGAAACAGTTTTTAATTCTGTTAAAAAACATAGCCGCTGTTTGGTTGTAACTGAAGAGCCAGTTAACAATTCATTTGCCCAGGCATTATCAGGAAGAATTCAGAAAAATTGTTTTAACTATTTAGATGCACCAGTGGAGATAATTGGTTCAGAAAATATGCCTGCTATTCCATTGAATTCTACTTTAGAACAAACCATGGTTCCTTCTGTTTCCAAAGTAGAGGAGGTAATTCGGAAATGCATTGCCTATTAAGGATAAATCATCAAAAAAACCATAAATAATACTTATATTTAAGTAAAGGTGTTTAGTGGTTTTTATGACAGAGGATTTTCTACATTACATTTGGCAATTCCGGAATTTTGACAATTCAGGACTAAAAGCACAAACTGGAGAATCCATAGAAATCATTAAGCCTGGAGACCACAATCTGAATGCCGGACCGGATTTTTTCAATTCAGTTCTAAAAATAGGAGAGACTTTGTGGGCTGGAAATGTCGAAATCCATATTAACTCATCCGACTGGAACAAACACAACCA
Organism: Bacteroidota bacterium; assembly: GCA_013696965.1. Lineage (NCBI taxonomy): Bacteria > Pseudomonadati > Bacteroidota > Bacteroidota bacterium. Next base: position 33,848 of record JACCXN010000083.1, read on the forward strand.
TTCTGAAGATAAGGCCTATAATAATGTTGTTTTACATGTAGTTTATAATGATGATTGCATTATTCAAAGGATATCCGGAGAAACAATCCCAGCTATTGAATTAAAAGGCAGGATTAATCCTGCTGTTTTTTCTTGTTACTCTGAATTATTGAAAAGTACTCAGTGGATTAGTTGCAGTAAGAATATAAATGATGTGGATGAATTCATTGTTAGTAATTGGCTAAGTAGATTATTGATAGAACGGTTAGAGAGAAAGGCAGAAACCATTATTAATTCTTTGAAACTAACAAACAATAATTGGCAAGAAACATTTTATCATCATTTAGCCCGTAATTTCGGATTCCAGCTAAATGCGGAACCTTTCGAATTAATGTCAAAATCCCTTCCCTTGTTATATCTTATTAAGCATCGGGATAATCTTGTTCAAATAGAAGCCATGATTTTTGGACAAGCAGGAATGTTAGAATCAATAATTGAAGATGAATATTCTTGTCATTTACAAAAAGAATACAATTATCTTAAATATAAGTACAGTTTAAATCCAATTGATAACCACTTATGGAAATTCCTTAGACTAAGGCCAGTAAGTTTCCCTACTATACGGCTTTCTCAATTTGCTAATCTAATATGTAAATGGGAAAATTTATTTGTGAAAATTTTGGAATGTAATAACCTTCAGCAATATTATGACCTCTTTAATGTGAGTTCCTCGGATTATTGGGATACACATTTTACATTTGGAAAACAATCAATTTTCAGTAAAAAGGCTTTAGGAAAATCTTCTGTAGAAGGAATTCTAATAAATACAGTAGTTCCTTTCTTATTTGTTTATGGAATTCAAAAACAAGAGGATAAATTTAAGGAAAAAGCTTTGGAGCTGCTCGAAACTCTCCAGGGGGAGGGGAATAGTATAATTAGAGAATGGAAAAAAACAGGAATGAAGTGTGATTCTGCTTTTCGATCTCAAGCTTTGCTTGAATTAAAACTGAATTATTGTGATTTAAAAAGATGTTTAAAATGTAGCATAGGAAATAGTATTTTAAAAAGGGGGATTTAGTTTTCCTTGCCATGGCAATATTAAATCCGGAATATTTTAGAAACAAAATAGACGAATCAAAAAAACAGTTGCCTGATGCATTAATTTAAAAACAAAGTCACTAGTTTTAAAACAATAAGAATTTTAAAAGGCATAGATTTATATTTCAGTTTCTTTTTTCTTGATGAAGTTTCTTATCTTTACATTTTGCAGATATTCAAAACAACAGTAGTTTTTTCTTAAAGAAACACCAAGGTTATTTATGATAAATAAAGTAACATCTTTTTTTGAAAAGCAGGCATTTGGTGTTTGTACATGGTGGGGCGGAAAACTGGGAATAAAAACCACTTCCATCCGCTTATTCTTTATTTATCTTTCTTTTTTTACTGCCGGATCTCCAATTATTATATACCTGGCAATGGCATTTATCCTTGAACATAAATCCTATTTTAAATTAAAATTCCGCAAGAGTAGGGCTTCAATTTGGGATTTGTAATTTATATTTGTCAATAAACCCTTAGATTTTTCACTGTAAATGGGAGTTCTCCAGAATTTTATTATTTTATTATTGACTGCTGTTGGAGTCTTGGTGATTCTCTCTCGCCTTAAAGTTCCTTCTGTAATTGGCTTTTTATTAACCGGAATATTAATTGGCACCGTGGGATCCGGTTATATTAAAGCAGGGCATGAATTGGAGGTAATGGCTGAAGTTGGTGTTATTTTGCTCATGTTTACAATAGGCCTGGAGTTTTCAATATCCAGGATGAACCAAATGAAGCGCCAGGTATTAATTTACGGTGGCATGCAGGTATTGATCACTATTTTAACAGTATGGATTATACTGTTTTTCACAGGTTTTTCTACTAAAGAATCAATTTTTGCAGCTTTTGTGATTTCACTTAGCAGTACTGCTATTGTTATGAAAATAATGCAGGATAAAGGAAAATTGCAAACACCAGATGGTCGAATAATGCTAGGTATTTTACTCTTCCAGGATTTATGCATAGTTCCCCTGATAATTTTAACCCCATTGCTTGGAACCGTTGGGGAAGTTGATGCATTAGAAGTATTACTTAAATTAGCTGGATCATTCGGTTTAATCCTGATAATTTTTTTGTCGGCAAAATATCTGCTTCCTAAGATTTTTGATTATGTGATAAACTCCCGTGTTTCTGAGATTTTTATTTTGTTAATAATTGGCCTTGCCTTTGGACTTGCTTTGTTAACGTATTCCTTAGGGTTCTCTGTTGCTCTAGGAGCATTTATAGCTGGAATGATTTTAGCCGAATCAGATTTTATCCATCAAATTGAGGCAGATATAAAACCGCTGAAAACCCTTTTTCTATCTGTGTTTTTTATTACGGTGGGCATGCTAATGGATGTTGATTATTTGATTGCTAACCCGATTAAAATTTTATTGGTTTTGGCTGGAATTCTCATATTGAAAACAATAATTATTACCTCTATTTTATTCTTTTCTAAAAACCCTATAAATATTTCTTTAAAATCAGGATTGGGGCTTTCACAAATCGGAGAATTTGCATTTATGCTTTTAAGTATAGCCCATCCACTTGATATTATCAGTGAGGATTTTTACCAGTTGTTTCTTTCGGTTTCTGTAATTTCTATGCTGATAACCCCACTTTTATTAATACTTGGAGAGAAACTCAGAACTCAGCAGGGCTTAATGAAAAAAGTGGATGAAAATTTTATTGAACAAAAGGAAGTTATAATTGCTGGTTTTGGTATAAATGGAATTAATCTTTCCAGGATTTTTAAAGCTTTAAATATTTCCTATCGAATTATTGATATGAATCCTGCTACTGTTCGAAAATTTAAAGAAGCCGGAGAACCCATTGTTTTTGGAGATATTACACAATTAGAAAATCTAAAACGAATAGGAATAGAAAAAGCAACAATGTTGGTTATTGCAATTTCCGATGCAGAGGCCACCCAAAAGGCCATAGATATTAGTAGAAAAAACAATCCGGATTTACAGATAATTGTTAGGTCTGAATTTATTTCTCAAATTGAAAATCTTTATGATTTAGGTGCAAATATGGTTATTTCACAAGACTTTGAAGCTTCCTTGCAGATTGCATCCTATGTGCTTAAATTTTTTGGAATTGCTGAACCTATTGCCAAAATAAAATCAGATCAATTAAGAAAAAGGCATTATCGTTTTTTTACTGAAGACCAAGCTGTAGAAAATCAATTAAAAATTGCCGAATTAGCGGATATAGAATTTTTTAATGAAACGTATCTGGCAATCGAAAACCCAGGTTTAATTGGCAAAAAAGTAATAAAAATCAATAGTCAGTTAATGCAGGTATTCAAAAAGGCAAGGATTATCGGCCTTATTCGTGAGGATATAATAATTACTGAATTTGGTGAGGATATTAAAGTAGAAAGATTGGATACCCTTGTTGTTTTTGGCACCCAGGATAAGTTGGATATGGCTGTAGAGTATTTAGATAATTTCACTTAGTTTATTAGGATAGTTATCAAAGTTTACCGGGGTTTTTATAAAGTTGAATTTTTATTTAATTACAGTGCTTTCGCCTGAATGCATTCAATTGGTAATGTCCCTAAAATTTTATGTTAAATGAAGACAAAATCCTTTTTTTTTAAATTTATTCAAGTTGTAATATTTAACTTTGTACCTTAAAATTTCCTATTTTTTAAGTAATTCAAATGATAAAAAAGAAAAAAATAATTATTACAGGTTCCAATGGTTTACTTGGTCAAAAGCTGGTACATATCTTAAAAACGAGAATGGAATTTGAAGTAATAGCTACTTCAAAAGGAGAAAACAGGATACAGGATAAATCAGGATATGTTTATGAAACACTCGATATAACGGATAAAAAGCAGGTTGAGGTTTTGTTCAGAAAACACATGCCTGATACGGTAATAAACACTGCGGCTATGACTAATGTGGATGTTTGTGAAACCGATAAAGAGGATTGTGTGGCTTTAAATATTTCTGCCGTAAAAAACATGGTTCAAACTTTAGAGGATTTAGCAAAGGAATTGAATGTAAAAAATGCTGAAACACCTCATTTCATCCATCTTTCCACTGATTTTATTTTTGATGGTGAACATGGGCCATATAAAGAAGAAGATGAACCAAATCCTTTGAGTTACTATGGATGGTCAAAACTGGAATCGGAAAAAGCAGTAAAAAACAGTAGCCTCAAATGGTGTATTCTCAGGACAATTATTGTTTATGGAACAGGGGATGAAATGAGCAGAAGCAATATTGTGCTTTGGGCGAAAGATGCACTTGAAAAAAAACAGGCTATTCAGGTAGTTGACGATCAGTTTCGTTCTCCTACTCTTGCAGAAGATCTTGCCCAGGCTTGTTTATTGGCTGTTGAGAAAGAAGCAACAGGTATATTTCATGTTTCAGGAAAAGATATCATGAGTATCATAGATATTGTTAATCGTGTTGCTTCGTATTTTCATCTTGATAAATCAAATGTAAGCACCATTAAATCATCAAGTTTAAACCAAGCTGCAAAAAGGCCTCCTAGAACAGGCTTTGTTCTTGATAAAGCAAGAAAAGAATTAGGATACGAACCACATACTTTTGAAGAGGGACTTGAAATATTAAATCAACAGCTAAAACAGGTTAAATCCAAATAGCTTTTGCTTGAAATAAATTTTTAGTCCAAAATAAATGCACAGATAAAAATGAGCTTTGATTTTTATTTGTGCATTGTCAAATTCTTAATAATGCTAGAAGCAGCATCTACAAAAGGAAAAAGAATAATATCAGCTCCTGCTTTTGTTAATCTTTCCGCATCTTTATTATGATGAACAGTTAGTGCTATTTTTCCTTTATAATCTGCTTCTTTTAAATATTTCAGTAATGAAAGGTTTATGGTAACATCGGAGATTGTACTTATTACGAATTTTGCTTTTGAAAGTGGTAAAATGGCAGTAATTTCAGGATCTTCAACATCTGCGTACTGGGCATTTTTTCCCTTGTTTCTCCATGAACTAACTAATTTTGGATCAAAGTCTACACCAAGTATTTTATAATTTTCCCGGCTTAAGCTTTTGGCCACGTTGTTACCATACCTTCCCAAACCAAATATTATAACATCTACAGGATCGCCCCGGTAAGCTTTATCGCCAGTTTCACGGTAAGCTATTTTACGTTCAAAAATCACCAGTAGGGGAGACAATTTAGTGTAAAGCTGGTGAGAGTATATTATCATGTAGGTAGATAAGCCAATAGTGATTAAACCTACAAGAGTAATAAGGCCCATTGTTTCATGATCTATATGACCTAATGTGAAACCCATTGTGGCCAATATGAGTGAGAATTCACTAATTTGAGCTACTGTAAGCCCTGCAAGAAATGACGTTCGCTTGCGGTAGCCCATCATTCCCATAATCAATAAAACAATTAATGGGTTTCCAATGAGCACAAATAAGGAAAATACCACAGCAGGAATTATCTGAACATTTAGCAAGGATAAATCAATCTGTGCCCCGAGATTTATAAAGAAAAACAAAAGTAAAAAATCGCGCAATCCTAATAGTCTTCCACTTATAATCTCCCTATATTCTGTTGAAGCAAGTGAAATGCCCGCAACAAAAGCTCCTACTTCTTTGCTGAATCCCATTATGTCTCCTGCTGCGGCAAGTAAAATTGCATAAGAAACAGAAAACAATACAAGAAGCTCCACAGAATCAGCAAGTTTTTTTAATAATACAGGCAGTACATATTTCATTAATAAGCCTACAATTAGAAGCATACCAATGCCCTTCAAAAAAACAATAAATACATCAAAAGCGATATTCTCACCTGTACCCGTCCCAAGGGCTGATAAAAAAATCATCATAATCACAACAACTATGTCCTGAATTATTAAAAAACCTACGGCTATTTGACCATGTAAAGAATCAATTTCTTTTTTATCCGAAAGTAGCTTAACAATAATAATGGTACTGGAAAAGGTTAGTGCAATTGCAATGTACAAGGCAATAAGATTCTCATATCCAAGCACTTTTCCAATGATAAAACCAAAAATAGAGGTAAAAACAACCTGGCCAAGACCAGTAAGGGTAGAAACTTTGCCTGTAGAGCGAATCAAGCTAATATCCAATTTAAGACCAACTACAAACAAAAGGATTGAAATCCCTACTTCAGACAAAAGAAGGATTTGTTCTGTGGATCGGATTAGGTTAAATCCAGAAGAACCTATTAAAATTCCAGCAGCAATAAAGGCTACAATTAAAGGTTGTTTTAGCAATCTTCCTAAGGCACCAAGTAAGGCACTTGTGATAAGGATAGCAGCAAACTCAATAAATGGATTTTCGATTAATTGCAACATTTGCTAAAAAGGCTTTATTAAAAATAAAGATTATATTTTTAATAACCACCACAACCATTTATTCACAAAAGGCTGTTAAAAAACAATTTTAAAATCATGGTTTTGGAATATTTTTTTATACTTTAGCTTTCTTTTTAAAATTACAGTGTTTAAATAAAACCCCGGGTTATTGTTATTTTATTTTAAATATTCCAAGTTTTTTTCTTTTGTTTTTTTGCTTTTAATAGGCTGCTTTGGCTTATTTAATCAGTCTGCTTTTGCTAATACTGCAGGAGGATCAGAGGATGAAAAGGAGGTAAAGGATACAGTAAGGGCAATAGTTTTATACGGAAACAAATTTCTTATAAAACCTTCTGCAAAATTTTCCGAAGAAATCGTTTTTCAATATATTGATTCACTGTTCAATATGCCTTCAAGACCTGATGAGTTAATAAAACAAATCAATCTTTTTATAGCGGTTAAAGAAAAATCAGAAAGTGAAATTTATATGCTTATTGATTCATTGTTTGAATTGGAACATGTACCCTATGCCTTGATTAATCAAATAAATTATTTTGTAGCCACAAGAGCGGGAACAGAGGTTGATATTACAAAGGCGGTTGCTATTACTTCATTTTATGATGAATCGGAATTTCCTGGGAATTGTTTTTATGATAGCTGGGATACGCATGTTACTCACCCCTACACTGATGATCTTTGGAGAGAAGACTCTTCTCCCATTGTGCTTGTTTTGCGCGATACCATGAATTTTTGCAACTACATACACCCTCATAAAGGTAAGGTGAGTTCTAATTTTGGAAGGCGCGATGGTAAAAATCACAATGGAATTGACATTAGTTTAAGAACTGGAGAGCCTGTACTTTCTGCCTTTGATGGGAAAGTAAGAATAGCAAGGAATCATGGTGGGTATGGAAATGTTGTGGTTGTAAGACATTACAATGGCCTGGAAACATTGTATGCCCATTTACACAAAATTAAAGTAAAACCTGGCCAGGAGATTGCGGCGGGGCAGCTGGTAGGACTTGGCGGAAATACAGGGCGCTCAACAGGTAGTCACTTGCATTTTGAGGTTCGTTTTAAAGGAAAGCCTCTGAACCCAAATCATTTAATAAATTTTTCTGAAAAACAATTAAAGCACGAGGCCATTGTATTGAATAAGACTAAATGGTCCTATTCTATATGTGCGGAAGGAGCTGAATACCACCTTGTGGAAAAAGGGGAATACTTATCTGAGATTGCTGAACGTTATGGTTTATCCGTTATTCAACTATGTGAATTTAATAGCTTAAGCCGAAAATCAATTTTACAGGTTGGCCAAAGGCTTAGGGTAAGCTAAAATAATAAGATGATTGACTTTACAAATTATAAAATACATTCCACTAAGAAAGACTTTATGGTTTTTCATTTTGACCATAAAGATCAATCGCTATATTTTGAGCAGTTATTAACACAAAATAATTTATTTTTTGAAAAGCACCTGGAAAACGAGAAAAATTTCCTTGTTTATTATGGGATTCGAAAATCCGATTTTACAAAAGTAAACGAACTCAACAATATTTCAAATGGTAAATTTCGCAAGCCTTTTATTTCTGATAAATATTTAAGATATACTGTATTGTCTTTGTTTTTTATTATGATGGCCCTTGCAGTAACCGGAATGATTGTAAATGCCCTGAAATAATTATTTTGGCTCCTTTTTCATTTATAGAATTACTCAAAAAACAGTTTTTACTGCCCTTGCCTGGTAGCGAGGCACAGCAAAAAATGGCCCCTCATGGTCGAAAAAGTTTTAATTGTTCTGATTTTTCAGTATTAAATTCAAAAAAAGGAAGCATCTTAATTGCAATTTATCCCCATAACAACCTTTGGTTAACTGCTTATATTAAAAGAACTGAATACACGGGAGTACATAGTGGGCAAATTAGTTTTCCGGGTGGGAAGTTCGAACCAAGGGACATTAGTGCTGAAAATACAGCATTAAGAGAAACTTATGAGGAAATAGGTGTATTTCCAGAAGAGGTAGAAATAATAGGACAATTAAGTGATTTATATATTCCAGCCAGTAATTTTATTGTAACACCTTTTGTTGGTTTTATTCCAATTCGACCTCAATTTAAAATTCAAGAAAAAGAAGTTGCAGCACTTATTGAGGTAGAACTCAATACTATTTTAAAGGCCTCTGAAAATGTTGCAACAACTAAAATACGAACTGTGTCTGATAGGGTTATTACCGCTCCTGTTTATCAATTTGAACAACATCTTATATGGGGGGCAACTGCTATGATTACAAGTGAGTTTATAGAGCTTGTGAAAATGACAGGAATGAAACTATAGTTTTATTAGGCTCCAATAACCCTTACAAACATCCAAAAAATAAGATAGATAAGAATAAAGCTCACAATAATCAGGGCCGTTCCTTTAAAATATTTTTTGTTTTTCTGGTAGTCTTTCCGATAGGCCCAAGCTATACCAATTATGAAAGCCAGCACAAAAAATAGGGCGAATATTACTTGGCCTTGTGTAAAATTCATTTGAATCGCGGAAAACTTACTTTAAACTGATTTCTTCTGTGGAACTATCGTAGTTAAGGTAATGAACTGCTTTTTCCAGGTTAGTGCAGGAAATAACTTTGCCATATCCTTTTTTGGCCAGATTGCCATACTTGTCATAAATTTCATAACTGGTTTCGGAGCTAAAAACGATTTCTCTTGAGGATTTTGAATATGAATAGCTGACTTGAGTCATTTTAGCCCTTAATTTTATTTCTTCCGAATATCTTGGCTTATTGTTATTTCCCAATTGTTTTACTCTAAACTTATTCTCGCCTGAAACTAAAGGAATTTTAAATGAATATGCGTTTTCCTCTGGCGTTCCTTTGCCTTGTACCTCCCCAACGTTTACCCATTTGTTCCATTTAAAATGTTCAACGTAATAGGGCAATGAACCCGTCTCGTTTTTTGTAGACCAGTTTATTATTCCATCATGGTTAACTTTAATGGATGTGGTTTCAAAGGTAGGCATAGGTTTAAGCACATCAGGGTTAAGAACTTTTGGAGAACAACCATCTTTGTGTTTTATTTCAACAATTACGTCTGTTCCAACTGCAATCATCTCCTGGTTAAAATCAATTTCAAAAGCACTTGAATTAATTGGATCAGTAGTGACTTTGCCGTTTATGGTAACTTCATATACACAAAATCCAACACCGGAACTAGCAAAACTATTTTGAACATACAAATTTTTATTCTGGTACTTTCCTTCTAAAATAATAATTCCTTTGCCGGAAGTTATTTTTGAATGAACAAGATTGCCGAATAAATTAAAAAACAATAAAAAAACAAATGGGATAATTGTGTTTTTCATTCTTTCTGCTCGTATTTTAAATGATTATTTACTTTTCTTAATTGGTGCAAATATAAATAATTATCAGGTTAATCACAACCAGTTTGTTTTTTAATTAAAAACCGAAAATTCAGGGAGAATTAAATGTTTTTTTTAAAATGTGCCCCTGCTAAATCAATAAAATAAAAACCATTTATTTTTTTTAAATCTTTTTTCTTGTTTTAATTTTTGAACCATTAAGAAAGACTCAATAAAACAAGTATTAAGTTAAAAAGAATAAATTTATTTTAAGGAAATAAGCCACTCCATAAATTATATAGTTCAAATTCCATTATAAAGCAGGAGATATTTTTATTGTTTTTTACAATAAATCCAACAATATTCATTTAATCTATTAGCTTTTATGCTTAAATACCTTTTCCGGTTTCGGATAGTTATTTTATATATTTTTGCATTCAAATAAAGAAAGTTTAAAAGAATGAAATTGTGTAGGGTTTTAATAATTGCTTTTTTTATTTCCTTGGCTGGTCAAGTATTTGCCGGTAAACTTGAAAAAGGGTATCAGGCCTTGGAAGTTTACGATTACTTTAAGGCAAAAAAATATTTCGAGTCTGTCTTGAAAAAAAATGTATGCGGTGCTTCCTATGGTTTAAGCCTTATCTATTTTAATGAAAAGAATCCTTTCCATAATTTTGATTCAGCATATGCTAATGTTAAAGCCGCATTGGAAAATTATCCTTTACTTTCTGAAAGGAATAAAATAAAGCTTGCTTCTTTAAAAATCGATTCCTTAGCCATTGCCAAACATAAAAACAATGTTTGCGAAAAAGCTTATCAGGCTACAGATATGCAGCAATCAGTAAAAGCATATAATAAATATATCGAATTTTATTTTGATTCAGAATTTATTGATCTTGCCATTCGCAAAAGAAATTTGCTTGCCTTTCAACAAGCCTCAATTCTCGATACACCTGAATCCTATTTTAATTTTATTGAATCCTATCCCAATTCAGAAGAGGTAACAGAGGCAAAAGTGTTATATGACAAAACCTTATATTATAGTTTTACCAAAGACAAGTCCCTTTATTCCTATCTTGATTTTATACAAAAGTACCCGGAAAGCCCTTATATTAGGGCAGCTGAAAACAATATTTATGAAATGGAAACAGCAGGGGGTGATTTGGAGGATTTTCATAGGTTTATTAAAAAGCATCCATTAAACCGCAATGTAAATAATGCATGGCAGATGATTTACACAATATATACTGAAGACAGGAGGCCAGAAACTTTTGTTGATTTCCGGTTTGATTATCCTGAATTTCCTTTTATTGAACAAGTTGATAAAGATATAGAGCTATCTCAGGTTACTTATATTAGAGCCAGGAATAAAAACAAATGGGGATTTATCGATTTAAAAGGAAATGTTGTTGTAGAATTTGAGTTTGATGGAGCTGGTGATTTTTCATTTGGTCTTGTTGATGTTGAAAAAAATGGTAAAGCAGGATTTGTTGATAAACAGGGGAAAGTGCATATTGACTTTATTTATGATGAAGTTGAGGAATTCAGAAAAAACATAGTTGTTGTAAAATCAAATGATCTTGCAGGAGTGATAAGCCGCAAGGGGAAAATATTGCTTCCATTGGAATATGAGGATATATTTGAATTTCATGAAGGTTATGCCCTTGTAATAAAGGATGATTTATATGGCTACATTGATGAGGATGCACGAATTGCCATTGATTGCAAATTTGAAGACGCTTCGGGATTTTCAGAGGGGCTTGCAAAGGTAAAAGTTAATGATAAATATGGATTCATAAATCAAACAGGATTTTTTCTTATTCCTGCAGTATTTGAATGGACAGAAAGTTTCTACAATGGCATTGCACGGGTAAAAAGAGAAGATAAATATGGCTTGATAAACAATGCTGGAAAACTTATTATTTCCTATGAATATGATATGATAGATAGATCCTCTGAAGGAATGATCCTTGTTTCTAAAAACAATAAATTTGGATTTGCCGATAGTTCAGGAAATATTGTTATCCCTTTGCTTTATGATTATACTCCTGGAATTACCGTTTTGGGTGGATTTAACGAAGGGCTTGCAAGAGTAGATAAAAACAAAAAGAAAGGATTTATTGATAAGACAGGAAAAATTATTATTCCTGTAGAATATGAGGATTTAATGATTTTTTCTCAAGGATTGGCAGGGTTTAAGAAAAAAGATAAATGGGGGTTTATTGATAAAAGCAATAAGGTTGTAGTTTCAAACATATATGATTATGTCTGGAATTTTAATGAAAAAAAAGCTCGGGTTAAAAAAGGAGAAAAGGTGGGTTTTATTGATAATTATGGTGCTTTATTTATTCCTGCAGATTATGAAGATGCCAAAGATTTTACAAATGGATTGGCCCTGGTTAAGAAAGAAGCATTATGGGGAATATTGGATGATAAAGGTCAAATTGTTTTATCCCTTGAATTTTCAGACATTGAATTTTTAGATATTCCCTCTATTTTGCTTTTGAAAAAAGCAGGCAAAATGGCTTATTTCAATTACACTTTAAAACAATATGTTTGGAAGGAAGATGGATTTTGAAATTTTGGTTTTAAAAGATGACGTTTAAAGGAATTTTTCTACTAAAAAACAACAAATAAAAAAGAGGCTGACCAAATAAGGGCAGCCTCTTTTTGTTTTCACTTATTTAATATTATTTTTTACTTGCTGCTAATTTGAAATTCAAAGTAAAATCATTTGAAATTGCCTTGTTACCAATGTTTTCAAAAAATGTTGCTGATCCATAACGAACATCGTATATTGTTCTGTCAATAGTTACTTCACCTACCGTTACAATATTATCATCCTTTACAGAAATTATAGCAGGAAAAGACAATTCATGCGTAATACCTTTAATTGTTAAATCACCGGAAATCGTATTGTTAGGTTTTCCTTCGGTTGCGCCTTTAATGGGTTTTATACTTTTTATAACATAAACAGCCGTATTGAATTTATCCACAGCAAAGAAATCATCGGATTTTAAATGTCCTACCAGTTTTTCTCCCATTTCACCCTGCATATCAGAGCAAGTTATGGAAGTCATGTCAACGGTAATTGTACCGCCTTGAATAGCACCGTTTTTAACCAAAAGGTCACTGTTTGAAATAGAAATTTCACCATTGTGTTTTCCGGTTACTTTTTTTCCGGTCCATTCAATTTTACTTACCGAACTGTTTATTTTATATGCTTCTTCTTTTTTTTGTCCTATAGCAAATCCTGTAATTGATACTGTTAATGCTAATAAAATGATCTTCTTCATAATTATTTGTTTTGTTTATTTATTTATTTATTTATTTATTTATTTATTGTTAATTCATTGGTAATTCAATTATTAATAAATCGCATGATTCAAGCGATTTTATTTTAAGATTTTCTGTTTCCCATATTCCTATTGCATCTCGTTTGTTTAATGTTTCCCCATCAATTTCTGCCTTTCCTTCAATTAAAAAGAAATATATTCCGTTTGATTTGTTCTTCAAATGGTAATCAACAGTATGGTTGTTTTCTAAATGACATAAAGAAAAAAATGCATCCTGGTTTATCCATAAACAGTCATTCTGGATGTTTGGTGAAACAACTGTTTGAAATTTATTTATTCTGTCTTCAAGAAAAAATTTTTTTTCCCCGTATTTAGGGATAATGTTTTTTATTTTTGGAAACACCCATATCTGTAGTAGGTTTATGGATTCTGATTTAGAATGGTTGTATTCAGAATGAGTAATTCCTTTACCTGCAGACATAATCTGAACTTCCCCCTGGTTTATCACCGAAACATGCCCCATACTATCCTTGTGAGCTAAAGCTCCATTTATTACAAGCGTAATTATCTCCATATTTTCATGGGGATGTTCAGGAAAACCCATCCCTGGAGAAATATAATCATCATTCAAAACACGTAACTTTCCAAAATGCATTTTTAAAGGATCGTAATATTCTGCAAAACTAAAAGAGCGATTTGCTTTTAACCACCCATGATCAGCAAATCCACGTTTATTAGAAGGATAAATTGTTTTTTTCATTTTGTTTAACCCCTTGCTTTATCTAATAATTCATTTAAAAGTGCGGCCTCTTTCTGTGTAAGGGAATTAATGCCTTCAGCAAACTGTTTTTCAATTTTATCAATTTCAGCCAGTAATTCAAGTCCGTTTTGATTTATTTTTACATTTACTGATCTCCTGTCTTGTGGACAAGTAATACGCTCAATAAGTTTTTTTAATCTTAATTTCTCCACTATTCTAGAGGCATTTGAATTTTTATCCAGCATCCTGTCGATAATTAAATTTACTGTTGCCGTATTAGGAAACTGGCCCCGTAAAATCCTCAATACATTATACTGGGGAGGAGTAATGCCATATTTTTTAAACAATTGTGTTTGTTTCAAATTAAGCCACGAAGCGGTATAAAGGATATTGATAACTGCTTTTTGGTAATCATCCTTAAATACTTCTTGTTTTATTTCCTGTTCTATTTTCATCTTTTGATTTCTATAACGCAAATATATGTAAAGACATTATATGTACCAACATTTAAATAAATATTTTTACTAATTGCTTGATTTTTATTTAAATATACTTGGTGATTAAATTTTATTCCTGATTAAAGAAGGCTGTGAATATTAAAAACAGAAAGATGGCAATGGTTTAAGTAATGAAATTTATTTTAAAAACTAAAATTAAACATAACCAACCAGGAAGTAAATAACATATCCCAGCCATTCATGAATTATTACCCTCCAGTTATAGAGGGTTTGCATATTTGGCAGAAAGAGGAAATCAAGCTGTTTTCTTCTTGTTCCACTTAAACGATCAGTGGTATAGGAGGTGGTTTGCAGGCCAACTTTTTCAAAACAAGCTTGTGACCTTCGCATATGATAACCAGAGGTTATTAGTAGCAATTTTGAATCCTGTAGACCAATCTTTTTAAGTTCCTCAAATGTGAACAAAGCATTTTCTCTGGTGTTTTTTGATTCAAATTCAATGATTATGTCTCTTTCAGGAATACCAATTGTTAATAGATATGCTTTAATAAATTTGGCCTCCTTCATATCTGGGAAAGTAAGACTTCCTGAGCCTCCACTGATTAAAAGTTTACTTATAAATCCTTTTTTATACAAATCCACTCCTTGAACAACCCTGTCAAAACTGTTGTGAATCTGCAGCCGCTGGAGCTCTTCATCATAAGTTGTGGCTCCACCTAGTATAATGCCAACTTCGTAATTTGATATTTCTTTTTGGCTTTTTGCGGGAATTTCCCATTGTCGAACCACTTCATTAAAAATAAATTCATTGGAAAAAAGGTAAATTAAAAAAATGCAAATCAGAAGGATCCTGTTTTTTCTCTTTGGAATAGCCTGAAAATATGCTATAAAGAGCAAAACAAAAATCCAAATAAGAGGAGTGGTTAAAAAACTTAATATTTTTGATGCGATAAAAAACATGGCTGCTAAAAACTTTAAATTCTCATATTGTTTTCAAAGAACTGAAATTTTCATTAATTATAATCTTCTAATATGTAAAAAGGTGGTGGAAATATTAAAAACTCAAAATAACTGTTATTAAAATAAGTGTAATTTTGAAATTATTTAAGGATGAAACTAAAAAAACCTCTATTTTATTTTTTTGGATTTACCGGACTGCTTATTTTGTCAGGTTTAATCTTTAATTTAAGTCTTTTGAATTATGGGCTTTCTCAGTTAAAAGGACAATTGCATGTTATAATTAATGCACAACCCATTGAAAAAGTTCTGGCAGATCCTCTATTTCCAGACTCTCTAAAGAATAAATTAATTTTGATACAGGAAATTAATGCTTTTGCCATGCAACATATTGGAATTAATCCATCAAACAATTACACTTCGGTATATGATCAAAAAGGCAAGCCTGTATTGTGGGTACTTACTGCTTCTGATCCTTATCAATTAAAAGAATATGAATGGTCTTTTCCATTTTTAGGTAATGTCTCTTACAAAGGATTTTTCGAATATGGCAGAGGGGAAATAGAATTGGAAAAATTAAAATCAGAGGGATATGATGCAGAACTGGGGGCTGTAGGAGCATGGTCAACATTGGGATGGTTTAATGACCCTATATTATCCAATATGCTCAATAGGAATGAAGGAGATTTGGCTAATCTTGTGATTCACGAGCTTACCCACAATACTTTATTTGTGAAAGACGATGTTGATTTTAATGAAAACCTGGCGAGTTTTATTGGACATCAAGGAGCCTTGAGATTTTTGGTTTATAAATTCGGAGAAAATTCTCCTCAAATGCAAAAATACCTGGAAAGCAGCACCGATGAAAAAGTGTACAATGATTATATAAACAAAAGCGCTCTTAGACTCGATAGCTTGTATATGACCATGGATAATCAGCAAAACCATATAAAAGAAGAGTTGAAAAACAATATGCTTAAAGAGATTATTTCACAATCAGAGAGCCTGGAGTTACATAACAAACAGAGATATACAGAACTTACAAAAAAAATAGAGAACTATAAAAATGCTTTTTTTCTCTCCTACATTAGATATGGAGCCAAGCAGGATGACTTTGAACAGGAACTTGATATGCTCTTTAAAAATGACCTAAAGGCATATCTGCTTCATTTAAAAGCCTTATACCCCTCTTTATAAACTTCTTGTTTTAGTTAACGTTAAAGATTAAATTTGTGCTTTGAAAATAATATTTTAAATTATTAATTTAAGGGGGACCACTATGAATATTTTTAAAAAAATCACACTTGCTTCTATATTAATATCAGCCCTTCTTACTGCTTCTTGCAATGATTGTGTAAAAGGTGAGGGTGAACCTGTAATTAAAACTTTGGTTCTTGAATCCTTCAATGCTATTCATTTAACCGGTAGCTGGGGAGTAACCGTTACACAAGGGGTAGAACAAAAAGTAGAAATTATTGCTCCTGAAAACATTATTCATTTGTTAAATACTGATATTAAAAACAATACCTGGGATATTGCATTTAAGGAGTGTGTCCGGACAAAAAAAATAGAAATAAATATTATCACTCCTTCTATCGAAGCCATTACAGTTACAGGGTCAGGCAATGTAAAAAGCTTAAACAACTTAAATGTTAGTCAGATGAGGATTTCAGTAGCCGGATCTGGTGATATTGATCTAATACTTAATTCCAGAGAAGTTTCAACAGATATATCAGGTTCAGGAAATGTAAAGTTAAGTGGAAGTGCTACAAATTTTGTGGCATCCATAACAGGATCAGGAGATATAGAAGCAGCTGATTTTATTACGTTAATAACAAAAATAAAAACAATAGGATCAGGAAATGCTTCAATTCATGCAACCGAATTGGTTGAGGCAACAATAACTGGAAGTGGAGATATTAAATACAAGGATACAGGAGCAAAAGTAATTTCAGAAATTACTGGTTCTGGAGAAATTGTTAAAAAGTAAAAACATGAACCAAAAGCAACAAAATTCAGCAACCCAGGAAAAAAAAGATACGCTGAAAGGGGTAAAACTAAATCCAATGAGTGAAACATATCAGTTAAAGAATAAAATTAGGATTGTAACTGCTGCCTCTCTTTTTGACGGACATGATGCATCCATTAATATTATGCGCAGGATTTTACAGGCAAGCGGGGCTGAGGTGATTCATTTGGGTCATGATCGGTCTGTACAGGATGTGGTAGATTGTGCTATACAGGAAGATGTTCAGGCTATTGCTATTACCTCTTATCAGGGAGGACATACAGAATATTTTAAGTATGCTTATGATCTGTTAAAAGAAAATGGTTGTGCTCATATTAAATTGTTCGGTGGTGGCGGAGGGGTAATACTGCCCTCGGAAATTCAGGAATTGCAGGAATATGGAATTTGTAAAATTTATACTCCTGACGATGGGCGTTCCATGGGATTGCAAGGCATGATTGATGACATGCTCGAAAAATGCGATTTTCCAACTGGTAAATCAGTAGGCATGGATGAGGTTCAGGGACTTTCTCAAAAGAAATCAAGGGCAATAGCCAGGTTGATTTCTGCTGCTGAAAATTTTTATGAACAATCAATTCCTGTTCTTGATCAGGTTAAGCAACTAGCATTGAAATCTAAAACTCCTGTAATTGGAATAACCGGAACTGGTGGGGCAGGAAAATCTTCGCTTGTTGATGAATTGGTGAGAAGGTTTCTGGCTGATTTTAAAGATAAAACGATCGCAATTATTTCCGTTGATCCTTCAAAAAGAAAAACAGGAGGAGCGCTTCTTGGCGATCGTATTAGAATGAATGCAATAGGCAATCCAAGGGTTTACATGCGCTCCTTAGCTACTCGTCAAAGCAACCTGGCCTTATCCCGTCATGTAAATGAAGCTGTGGAAATAGTTAAAGCGGCAATGTTCGATCTTGTGATTCTTGAAACTTCAGGTATTGGCCAGTCCGATACGGAAATTATTGAACATTCCAATATGAGTTTGTATGTAATGACTCCTGAATATGGAGCTGCAACCCAACTGGAGAAAATTGACATGCTTGATTTTGCCGATGTAATAGCATTAAATAAATTTGACAAACGCGGTGCTCTGGATGCTTTAAGGGATGTTAAAAAGCAGTACAAAAGAAACCATAAATTATGGGATACTCCCGACCAGGACATACCCGTTTTTGGAACAATTGCATCCCAGTTTAATGATCCTGGAATGAATATGCTGTATAAAAAGGTCATGGAAAAGCTGGTGGAAAAAACAGGCTCTGAATTAAAATCTACTTTTCATGTTGCCGATGAAATGTCAGAGAAAGTATTTATTATTCCACCCGCTAGAATAAGGTACCTTGCAGAAATAGCTGAAAATAACAGAGGTTACGATACCTGGGTTTTAAATCAGGCTGAAATTGCCCAAACTTTATATAGTCTTAGAAAGTCTATTGAAACTATTTCCTGCTCCCAAATTGAGGATAAGGACGCACTTGTAAAAAAATTGGAGCAGGCTTATGCCCAACAGGAATTAAGCCTTGATGGAACAAACAGGAAAGTAATAGAAACCTGGCCAGAAAAAGCACAAGCATACAGTAACGAGTTTTTTGTTTTTAAGGTAAGGGATAAAGAAATAAAAATTAAAACCTATTATGAATCCCTTTCTCATTCTAAGATTCCTAAAATTGCAATGCCTAAGTACCAGGCCTGGGGAGATCTTTTAAAATGGAACCTTCAGGAAAATGTACCTGGAGAATTTCCATATACTTCGGGCGTATTTCCATTTAAAAGAGAGGGGGAGGACCCTACCCGGATGTTCGCTGGGGAAGGAGGGCCCGAAAGAACAAATCGCAGGTTCCATTATGTAAGCCTTGGTTTGCCTGCAAAACGACTTTCCACAGCTTTTGATTCCGTTACTTTATATGGTAATGATCCCGATCATCGTCCGGATATTTACGGGAAAATTGGCAATGCGGGAGTTTCTATCTGTTGTCTTGATGATGCTAAAAAACTTTACTCAGGTTTTAATCTTGCCAGCGCTTCAACATCCGTAAGTATGACCATTAATGGACCAGCTGCAATGTTAACAGGATTTTTTATGAATGCTGCAATTGATCAACAATGTGAGTTATACATTAAACAAAATGCAATTGAGCAGCAGGTAAAAGATAAAATTGAAAAAATATATAAACAAAAGGGTACCATCCGTCCTTCCTACCAGGGAAGTCTTCCTCATGGAAATGATGGTCTTGGGCTTATGTTAATTGGAGTTACAGGGGATCAGGTTTTGCCGGATGAGGTTTATCAAAAGATAAAAGCAGAAACAATTGCAGCAGTAAGAGGAACAGTACAGGCGGATATTTTAAAGGAAGATCAGGCTCAAAACACCTGCATTTTCTCCACCGAGTTTGCTCTTAGATTAATGGGTGATATGCAAGAATATTTTATCACCAACAATATCCGGAATTTTTATTCTGTATCCATTTCCGGATACCATATTGCAGAGGCAGGTGCAAATCCCATTACTCAGTTGGCGTTTACCCTTTCCAATGGTTTTACCTATGTAGAATATTATCTTTCCAGGGGAATGGATATAAATAAGTTCGCTCCGAATTTATCCTTCTTTTTCTCCAATGGAATTGATCCTGAATATGCAGTGATAGGAAGAGTTGCAAGAAGGATTTGGGCTAAAGCAATGAAGAAAAAATATGGAGCAAATGAACGCTCTCAAATGCTTAAATATCATATTCAAACCTCAGGACGATCTTTACACGCCCAGGAGATAGATTTTAATGATATAAGAACCACCCTGCAAGCCCTTTACGCTATTTATGATAATTGTAATTCTTTGCATACCAATGCTTATGATGAGGCAATTACTACTCCCACTGAAGAAAGTGTGAGAAGGGCTATGGCAATTCAACTTATTATAAATAGGGAGCTTGGATTAGCCAAAAACGAAAATCCACTACAAGGTTCTTTTATCATTGAAGAACTTACTGATCTTGTGGAAGAAGCAGTATTGGTTGAGTTCGACAAGATCACAGAGAGAGGAGGAGTATTGGGTGCCATGGAAACAATGTATCAAAGAGGCAAAATACAGGAAGAAAGTCTGTATTATGAAACACTTAAACATACGGGTGAATATCCCATTATAGGTGTTAACACTTTTTTATCTTCCAAAGGTTCTCCAACACTAGTTCCTGCTGAGGTAATTAGGGCAACTCAAGAAGAAAAAGAGTATCAGATTGAAATGGTTGAACAATTGCATAAATCCAATAAGGATAAGGCTAGCCAAATGCTTAGGGAGCTGCAAATAGCTGCGATTCAAAACAACAATATTTTCGAGAAGTTAATGGAAGTAAGTAAATATTGTTCTTTAGGACAAATAACAAGCGCATTGTTTGAAGTTGGAGGACAATATAGAAGGAATATGTAATTTAACAGAATTTGAATAAGCTGTAATTTTATTCATGTTCATTAAACATGTTTACAAAATCAGCTTTTTCAAAGGGGTAGGCATTAAAAGTGCCAATTGCTTTGGCGATTAAAATATTGTTACGGTTCTTACATACTATTTCACCACTTGCAATTATTATTCGCTTGCCTTTTTGTTCAACTCTTCCTGTCCCGATTAATATATCAGATTTATATACAGGATTTAGAAAATTGATTTTAAATTCAATAGTTGATACAAGATTCTCTTCCTGAGCAGAAGCGGACAATGCTGCAACTCCTAAAACACCATCCATGAAACCTGCAACTGCACCACCATGTGCAGCAATTGGTGTTGCCATATGCTGATCTTTTATTTCCATTTCATAAACAATATGGCCGGGCTCAATAACATGTACCTTCATTCCGTTTACTTCACCGTATTTGTTTATTTTGTTATATATTTCAAGTAATCTGTCCATTTACATTGTTTGTGATTATTTTTAATAATGCAAATATAAGGGTTAAGATAGACAAGGAATTGTTAAATTTGTAAAAACCAAAATTATGATAAAATATATTTTTCCATTATTGCTGTTAATTGTTTCTTGTAAAGAGGCTCAAAATGAACAACCAAGTGAAGTTTCTCTGGAAAATCAGCGATTAATAGCAGAGGCAAATTACAAGGATTCTGTCATTAGCTATTATATTAGTTCTGTAAATGAAATTGAGGAAAATCTTTCAGAAATAAAACAAAAAGAAAATATACTTTCTTTGGATATTACGAGTAAGGAATCATCATCCAGCAAGGAAGACCGCATTCTATCAGATATAGAACTGATAAATGAATTAATGGTTAAAAACAAAAAAAAGATTTCCGAACTTGAGAAGCACCTAAAAGAAAGTAAACTTCAAAGCAAAGAATTCGAGAAGTTAATTGCTACGCTAACAAAACAAATACAGGATAAGGATTTGGAAATTGGTAATCTAAAAGCTGAACTGATAAAAGTAAACAGTGCATTGGCACATCTTTTTTCAGAATATAATAACAGGCTTGATGAACTGGATCAGCAAACTAATCTAATTAATGCAGCATTTTACGCTATTGGTACAGCAAAAGAGCTTCGTGAAAAAGGTGTGTTAACCAAAGAAGGAGGTTTCATTGGAATTGGAAAGGCAACAAAATTAATGGATGATTTTAATAAGAGTTATTTTACTCAATTAGACATTACTCAAACACCTTCCATTCAGTTATTTAGTAAAAATGCTAAATTGATAACCAACCATCCCAAAGGTTCCTATCAAATAAGTAGTGAGGGGAATAAACAAGTATTAATAATTTCTGATTCAATAGAATTCTGGAGCGTATCTAAATACCTGGTTGTTGTAGTAGATTAATATCAAGAAATTTCCAGAAAGGAAACAGGAAGGAAACAGGAAGGGATAGATTGGAAACTAAAAATTGAATAATTTAACTTCTTTCTAAAGAATTATTTATTTTTAGTTTGTTCAGGCATCTGACAAATGCATCCCTCATTCCCTCATATTGAGCCTCTCTGCCAAAATTATGCGATTGGTTTGCCTCATTTATTGCTTTATTCGTATGGTCTATCTGTTGGGTTAGCCAGCTGACAATATCTTGTAGTTGTTCATTACTCATAAGCAAAGGTTTTAGTGAACATCAGAGTTGTATTTTACGTGAATTTTTTACAATGGTTTCATTATCTGAGTTTTCATTAAAAGTATTTTTGTAATGTTCATATCTGATTAATATTTCTTTTACAAATTTTACTGGTTCCTGTCCGCGGCAATAACCATGTTTTACTACAGGATCTTTATAAAATTCAGGATAGGATTTTTGAATTAAGAAATAAGCCACGTTGTCATCCCATTCGTTTGGATTTCGTTCATATTTAATTGCAAGGCGGCGCGCATCAATAACATGTCCAAGTCCTACATTATAGGATGCAAGTACAAATTTTATTCTTTCTTTTTCATCAAAAATGTATTTTTTCCAGTATTTCTCCCTTTTTAGTAAATAATTTGTTCCTGCTTTTATGCTTAAATCTGGAGTAATATCTATGCTATCAGGATAATAATGTGAATAGGTAGAGGGCATCATTTGCATTAAACCTGAAGCACCCATCCATGATTCAGCATCATGATTAAATCTGGACTCCTGACATATTAATGCAGCAACTAAACGCCAGTCCCAGCCAATTCGGGTACTGAATTTTTTAATCAATGGATCATACTGTGAAATATTCCCACCATTTAAAGAAAAATAATTGCTTTCGGAACGCTTTATAGCAGCTTTTGAGTTTTTAAAATACTTGTTGTGAATTAATGCAATTTTTGTTTTAGTTTCTTTTTTTTGTAACCAATTGTTTAACTCTAATAAAAATTCATCGGAATCCTTGCCAACAGCCCATGCAATTTGTTGGGGAAAACTAATGGCAGTTCTTACATCAATATCAGGATAATAAGTTTGATTCATCAAAGCAATGTTTTCATCGGCTATTGTATAATCAATTGTGCCGTAAGATACTTGTGCTATTAATTGTTCAGTATCCATTTTTCCAGGGGCTTCCCTTATTAATATTTTTGCACCTATTTCATCTGAAAGACTAATTAATCGAGGATAAAAGGATGATTCTTTTCTAACATGAACTGTTTTTCCTGCTAGATCCACCGTATTTCTTACCAAATGTTTTTCCAATTCAGAACCCGACATTTTTCTCCAATTTCCCGGTTTTTTTTGTACCAGCACTTGTTTGGTTATCATTAAAGGATTACTGAATTTTACCTTTGTGCTTCGTTCCTTGGTAACTGTAATATTTGCAGCTATAATATTGGCTTCGCCATTGGTAAGCTGGGTAAATATTTTATCCATATCCTTTGCTACCCTTATTTCAAGATCAACATTTAAATGCTTTGCAAATAATTTGAGCATTTCAAATTCAAAGCCCATTGGCTCGCCCTTGTAAATAAAATAACTTGTGGAACTGTTTTCGGTTATAGCAATTAATTTGCCTTTTGCTTTTATTTCAGCTAAATCTATTGAGGCAATTGGTTGTATGAATTTTTCAGTGTTTTCATTCGAATTTTTATTTATCAAATATTTGCCCACAAAAAGAAACATTAAAAGCAGAATAATAATTCCTGCCTTTTTATAAATTTCTATATATGTATTTGAATAAAACATGCAGCACTTTATTTCCTCGATTAAAATATATCTTTACGCAACTCTGTAAAAAATGGTTACTTTATAATGTTTTCAATCCGGAAAAACACAAAATTTATTAGCTTGTATTTTTCATTTAATTGTTGATATAGAGCATTAACAAGTTGAAATTTATTCCTTTTTTTTTCTAGTCGAAAATAATTTGTTTTTCCCTTAAGAAATAATTTATGGGTGCAAAATTTCCATGATTACATTTGCTGTTTTCAATATTGTTTGAACAACGGTCAATATTCGGTAAATACTTCCATTCCACAAAAAGAATCTTTATGATTTGTAAATGATTGAAAAATTAAAGTAGAATTATAAGCAACGGAAGAGATTTTAAGTGTAGAATAATGAGAAAGTGGGTTTAAAAGTTTTCCTTTTACCCAAAAACTATATAACAAGTATTAAAAAATGAAATTGATCCTGTTCATTTTATTGGAACTGATTTTATTTAGAACATTCAATATAAAGGAGGTCATCAAATGGGGAATTTAATGGAACACCTAAATTCACGGGTTTTTTCCAGGAACTGTTAAGTTCATCCCAATCGCTTTTAAAGATATCAAACCCGCCCATGGTCTCATGACCTTTGGATGAAAAAAACAAAGATTTTCCATCTACTGACAAAAAAGGGAATTCTTCATCATAAATTGTGTTGATAACATCTAATTTAAATGGAATACTCCATTCACCGTTAGGAAGTTTTCTTAATGAAAAAATATCCTTATTGTCACTTTCTCCATAACTGGAAAATAAGATATGGGTTTTATCAGGTGAAAGAAACAAAGTTGACTGATAATTTTTCTTTTTATCATTATTTGATTTGATGTCTTCAGGAATTACAAGCACTTTTGCGCCAGATTCTATATCACTATATATTTTAATTATGTGATCAAAGCTTACCGTATGCCTTTTAATTACTTCAATTACGGATGGATTGTCAACATGTTTTTTTCCGTTTTCACAAAATACAATTTCTTCATTAATTTTCAACTTTTCAATATCAACGGCCTTTGCAGTTTTCTTGAAGATTTCATAAGCTGTTATTGCCTTGCTGAATCGGTAGCTATAATAGTAGGATTTACCCAGGTAATAAAAAACATCTTCAGGACTGCTGCTTATTGTGGCTGCCTTTTCGAAATATTGACTGCAGAGGACTTTGTCTTTTCTGGTATTGAAAAGACTTAAACCAAAATAATAAGCATCAGTGCCTTGGATATCCATTATCCACTCCAGTTCAGTGAAAATTTCAACAGCTTCTATAAATTTACCCTGTTGTGTAAAACTAATTGCTTTTTTTATCATTTCCTTGTCCTTTATCTGCTGCTCATTAGTTCTAATAGGCTTTGAAGAAACAGAAACTATAACTTTTTTTGCAGAGATTTCATGTTTTGATAATGGATATTCTGCCGGTAAACTGGCTGCTGATTCTTCTGTGAAAAAATTATTTATTTTTAAAACAACCTCATCATTTTCTATTAAAACCCTGATTTCTTGTCTAAAAATAAAATCACTGGTTTTTTCTGGGATTATTAAAATCGCACTAAATTCAGGATAATAAATACAACTTACAGTTAATTCATATTCCTTGTTGGGATTCAAAGCCATTAGGTAATTTCCTGATACAGAATTAGTTCTGCAAATACCTGCCATTTCTCCACTTTCATTGTCGAAAATTGTGATTATGGCATCCCTGGAATTAAGGGAATCAAGTGTTGTGAAATGTCCTTTTATTATAAATACTGGTAGGGTGTTTTTTAATAATTTTATGTTAATGTATTCAAATTGATTTTGATCTCTTCTGTTGGAAGAAAATGAAGCGAATTCTCCAATTGAATCAGTTACGAAAAGTATATCATCAAAAGGGGAGTTTATTGGATAACCTAAATTTACAGGTGCTGACCAGGATGATGTTATAGAATTACGAGTGCATTTAAATATATCATAACCACCCATGCTGTTATGGCCTTTTGAAGAAAAATACAGTGTCTTTCCGTTTTCAGTAATAAAAGGATAATCCTCATCGTAGGGAGTATTTAATGTTTCAAGTGCCTCACTTTGTCCATAGGATCCATCTTGCATCAAAGCATTTTTATAAAGGTCTTTTTTGCTGTTTCCTGTTAAACCATAACTTACTTGGATTGTTTCACTATTGCCATTGCTACACATGAGCAATTTTTCTTTTTTCTTTTTATCCAGAGGTGAAATAAAAAACTCGGTTTTGTATTTTATTCTTTCATTAATTAATTGTGAATTGTAATAGGTTAATAATCTGCTATTGTCAATATAGGTGCGACTTTCAATTTCAATAGAATTCTGTTCGGCAAATAATTTATTCCCGCTTTCACAGTTTTTTATCAATAAATCAATGTTGGTTTTTAATCCCTCCTCATTAGAGCATTTTTTTTCAAACTGTTCATATGAGCTTTGAGCATCCTTGAACATACAGGATAAATGATAAGCATTGCCAAGATGAAACCAAACATCATAAGGAATTTCTTTAGCTAGTGTTGCATTTTGTAAAAACGTAATGGCTTTGGATTTCCTTTTTTCTGTATTTAATAAACATATCCCATAATAATAATTAAGAAAAGGTTCTCCACTATCGTTTTGTAATAATTGAGCATACAATGCCCCTGCTGTAATAAAATCCTTATTATTAAAAGCAGTTTTTGCTTCAATAGGTCTTTTTTCCTCTATTTCTATTTGTTTTTTTACCAGTTCATTAATACTGGTAACTGGTTCCTTAATAGGGTTGCTGAAAGCAAGCGGGGCCTGGTAATTTATAAATTTATCCTGTTCAAGGTCCTCATGCATTGGAAGCCTAAAAAAAGTAGCATTGCCATCAGAAAACCAATTGTTGATTTTAACTGTTGGTTTTTTCGTGTCGTGAATACTAACTGTTATCTCCTGCTTGCATATCTCATAAACTACTTTTAGTGGTACTTCTACAATTTGCTCTATGGTTTCGTAAATGCCAAATTTAATTTGAAACAGGTATTTGATATTAGGTGCTAAAATTAATAGGTATTTGCCAGTAAATTGATTGGAATTAAAAATGCCTATTAATTTATCATCAGAAGCATTGTACACTTTAATTTCTGCAAATTTTAAATCAGGATAATTCAATACTGAAAAGCTTCCTCTAATAAAAATAGGCTTTAATTCCTGAGAATATGTTGATAACTTTAAAACCTCAATTTGGTTTTCTTCGGAATTTCTGTTTGAGGCAATACAAAAGGAATTGGTGTTTTTTTTCAATAGATTTGTATAATCTGTAGGTGCTTGCGCAAATACCCAAACAACATTTAATAATAAACTTAATAAAAAACAGCTGATTTTCATTGTTCTAAATTAAAATAATTTAACATAAAATGGACAAATTGTAATGGTGTTTTTTAACAATGATTTTTTTTGTTTTTTTTGGTAAAAAAGGATTTTGTAAATTTTCACTAAAAACATATTCAGATGAATTTACTTTTTTTTAACTATATTCATGGAGTAAGCGGATCAAAAGCAGATTGGATTTTTATTTAAAAGCTGTTGTTTCCCGCTAATTAAGATTTTATTAAATTTGAATTGTCTTTTTGTTTTGGCATTCTTCTAAATTGAGTGTTAACACTACTAATAGTGAGCAATATAGTTGATTTGCCAACGTATAATAGATGATATTATAGATTATTTAATATTATAATAATTACTTTTGTTTCTTTACTGAATAGTATTTGCAGAAAATGAAAATGTTTAAAAACGATGTATTCGGTCATTCAAACCTTATTAAGCGGTTTATTTTTTTTATAGTAGGAATCGCTACCTACCCTCGTTTTATGCTTTTAAATAAAATGAGGATTGAAGGAACCGAACACCTTAAAGACCTTCCAAAAACGAATGTTTTATTTGTTTCAAATCATCAGACATATTTTGCCGATGTAATTGCTTTTAACCATGTATTTAGTAGTACCAAATGGGGCTTTAAGAACAGTATCAGAAACCCTGTTTATTTGCTGAACCCTCGAATAAATACTTATTATGTAGCCGCCAGAGAAACTATGAAGGCAGGTATTCTTCCCAAAATCTTTGAATATGCTGGCTCAATTTCCATTAACAGAACATGGCGCGAAGCAGGCAAGGATATTAACCGTAAGGTAGATATTAGCGATATAACAAAAATTGGCGAGGCACTTTCTGAAGGCTGGGTTGTTACTTTCCCACAAGGCACTACCACACCCTATGCTCCTGGGAGAAGAGGCTCAACCTTGATTATAAAGAAATTCTCTCCCATTGTTGTTCCGGTTATAATCAATGGTTTTAGAAGGGCGTTTGATAAAAAAGGATTGAAACTTAAAAAAACCGGGGTTGAACTAAGTATATGTTTTAAAGCACCCATTGTTTTAGATCCAAATGAAGATGCTGCCATCCTCTTAAATAAAATGATGCAAGCCATTGAACAAAGCCAGGAGTTTCAAAATAAAGCATCCCAATAAAATGCATAAAATCTTTTCTGCCTTTTTTGAAAAGCAATGAATCTGCGTAGCACTTTTTTTTCTAAACAAGCATATGAAGTTTTTGAATTTCCTGATTTCAGACGTTTTATTGCTGCAAGAATATTACTTACACTGGCAGTACAAATTCAAAATGTTACTTTGTATTGGCAGGTTTTTGCAATCACTGGCGATCCGCTTTCCTTGGGTTTAATTGGACTTTCCGAAGCCCTTCCTGCCCTTGCTGTTGCTTTGTATGCAGGACATCTTGCGGATAAATATGATCGTAAAAAAATTGCTTTTTTTTCTTTATTGTTGTTTATTGTTACATCCTTTTTCCTTTTTTTATTTGCTGCTGAAGTAATCCTGGTTAAGTCTACTTTTCCTATTTATTTAGTAGTATTTATAAGCGGTTTGGCAAGGGGTTTTTACCGTCCAGCTAGTTTTGCTTTAATGACTCAACTTGTTCCCAGGAAACTTTATCCAAAATCGGCAGCCTGGAATAGCACCTTTTGGCAGGCTTCCAGTGTTTTAGGTGCTGCAACAGGAGGTGTTTTAATTGGTTTTGCAGGAATTTCAAGTAGCTTTTTTACTGCCTTTGCACTAATAGCCGCAGGTGCCTTTTTAATACTCTTAATTAAATCAAAAACAATATTTGAAGATAAAGCAAAAATCCCCCTGTTACAAAGTCTGACAAGCGGTGTTAAATTTGTATTCAGTAATCAGGTCATTTTTAGTGCCATGACTCTTGATCTTGTAGCTGTTTTATTTGGAGGAGCAATTGCTTTATTGCCTGTTTTTGCGAGTGACATTTTATTCGTTGGACCTATAGAATTCGGTTTTCTAAATGCTGCGCCAGCTGCAGGGGCTATTATTACTGCTTTATTCCTTGCATATAAGCCGCCTGTGAAAAAGGCGGGAATGTATTTAATATTTTCTGTTGGTGGATTTGGATTGTGCATGATTTTATTTGCCTTGTCCACAAACTTTTATATTTCCTTAATTATTCTTGCCTTTAGCGGATTGTTCGATAGTATAAGTGTAGTTGTTCGCTCAACTATAATGCAGCTTTTAACTCCTGATCACATGCGGGGGAGGGTTTCAGCCGTAAACACTATGTTTATTGGTTCTTCCAATGAGCTGGGAGCTTTTGAATCTGGAGTTATGGCCAAACTTATTGGTCTTGTGCCTTCGGTTGTTCTGGGGGGAGGAATTGCTGTTGTTTCAGCCTTAGGTTCCTACAAACTCGCACCAAAGTTAAGGAACCTGTCTTTTTAAAACATATGCTTTTACTATAATTATAGGTGAAAAAAAACATTAACTCGAATCTTATATAAATAAAATGCTGGGATTCTTGGTATTATTGTTTTCCCACTTGTTTTTAATTGTGCGTTTTATATTAAAAAGATCATGAAAACTTTATTTTTTTAATATAAATCCCTAACTTTACCTTTTAAAAGAAAAATTAATATAAAAATAAACTAAAAATAAACTAAACGTTATGATGAAAAAATTACTATTGAGTTCAGCTTTAATAGCTTCGGGCATTGTTGTTAATGCTCAGTGGGTTTCGCAGGCAACTGGATTTGCTGCCCCCTCAAGAGGCATTACTAATATTTCTATTGTTGATCCTTCTATTGTTTGGGCTTCTGCTTATGATGGATCTGGTGGAACCGCAAAAATTCAGGAATTTACCCGCACCAT
Organism: Bacteroidota bacterium; assembly: GCA_013696965.1. Classification (NCBI taxonomy): domain Bacteria; kingdom Pseudomonadati; phylum Bacteroidota; species Bacteroidota bacterium. The sequence continues at coordinate 63,917 of JACCXN010000083.1, forward strand.
TGATGGCGGTGCAAATTGGACTCCAGGATTTATCAATAATGCTTCTCAATTAGAAATTTCTAACCTTTTTGCCATCAGTGCGGATATTGCCTGGGTTTCTATGCATGGTGGAAATAGTGGTGGAGGAAGAATTTTAAAAACAACAGACGGTGGTTTAAACTGGGTTCACCAAACAACTGCTACCTTTACTGCACCTGTTGGTTTTCCTAATGTGGTTTATTTCTTTGATGAAGATAATGGCGTTGCACTTGGAGATCCAAGAGGGGGTTATTATGAATTTTATACTACAACCAATGGTGGTGATTTATGGACAAGAGTACCATCACTAAATATCCCAGCTCCTTCATCTGCTAATGAGTATGGAATTGTAAACAGATATTCAGTTGTAGGTAATACTATATGGTATGGAACAAATGAAGGACGGGTATATAAATCAGTAGATATGGGATATACCTGGACAGTTGCAGCAACAGGATTAAGTGAAATTAGCAGGGTTATTTTTAAGGATGCTGACAATGGATTGTTTATAGATGGTGTAGACATTGCAAGTTCAAGTGATGGCGGAGCTACATGGAGCCCTTTATTCTATTCAGGAGATTTCCTTGAAGGAGATATTGCTTATGCAACTGGTGTAACTGGAAGCATGTATATCAGCACAAGTGCTGCTCAGGGAGCCTCTGGATCATCTTACAGTTTAGATGATGGATTAACCTGGACTTTGATTGATGGGATTCAGCATACTTGTGTTGCCTTTTATGATAACCTTACTGGTTGGTCAGGCAGTTTCAATACCAATTCTACAGAGAATGGAATATTGGTATGGAATGAGGTTGCTTTGGGTGTAATTACAGCACAAAATGATAAAGCAATTGGTTTTTACCCTAACCCAAACAATGGTGTGTTTTCTATTTCATTAAAAGGAAAACAATCGGGTCAAACTACTGTTACTGTTTTTGATGTAATGGGTCGTAATATCTATAGCTCATCAGAAAATTATGCAGGTGATTCTTTCGTAAAAACAATGGATATTTCTTCCTTTCCTGGTGGAGTATATTTTGTTGAAGTGAAAGATGCCACTCAAACATATACAGGTAAGATAGTAAAGCAATAATTATTTATTGAAAAATGGCCTTGTTCAGTAAATGAACAAAAAAAAGGACAATTTTACTACCTAATTATTAACGTCCCCCTAAATCCAAGGATTTAGGGGGACGTTTTTTTTATTTGCAGAGAAAAAGCAATAAATAGTAAACTTTATTCATAAATTATATACATTATTGTTCAATTCTACCAAAAATTCATACTTTTACCTCTGTTAATCATTGTTATCCATCAATAAACATATATTATATTTTGAAAGCACTGGTATCTCTAATTTCTTTGGTAATTATTTCTTTTAAATCAATGGCACAAGCAGAAGCGGAAAAATTAACAATTAGCTTCAGCGAAAGAATTGATCATTTTTTTCAACCAATAGTTGAAGCAATGGCCTCGGTTTTATTTTGGGATCCTTTTGCTTTTTTAGGATTTGATTTTGGTGTTGACATACCCCTGGTAGTACTTTGGTTGGTTGTTGGAGCAGTTTACTTTACCCTAAAAATGAATTTTATTAATTTCAGAGGAGTAAGGCATGCAGTTGCCCTGGTAATGGGTAAATATGACAATCCCAAGGATAAAGGAGAAGTTTCTCACTTTCAGGCATTGGCTACTGCACTTTCTGCAACTGTTGGTCTTGGTAATATTGCAGGGGTTGCCGTTGCTATTAGTCTGGGAGGCCCGGGAGCAACTTTTTGGATGATTGTAGCCGGATTATTGGGCATGTCATCAAAATTCGTTGAATGTACATTAGGGGTAAAATATAGAATTATTAACAAAGATGGTGTTGTTTCCGGAGGCCCGATGTATTATTTAAGCACCGCACTAAAGGAAAAAAACATGGGAGGATTGGGTAAAGTTCTTGCAGTTGTTTTTGCCGTATTGTGTATAGGTGGCTCATTTGGAGGCGGAAATATGTTTCAGGCCAACCAGGCTTTTTCTCAACTTACAACTGTTTTGCCATTTATAGAAGGAAGAGGTTGGGCTTTTGGTGTTATTCTGGCTATCCTGGTAGGTGTTGTTATTATTGGAGGAATAAAAAGCATTGCTAAGGTTACCGAAAAAATTGTTCCACTAATGTGTGGTTTTTATGTTGCTGTTGCCCTGCTCATTATTATTATTAACATCTCAGAGGTAGGCAATGCACTGTTTATTATTTTCGATGGAGCATTTGACCCTGATGCAATCAAAGGAGGTGTAGTAGGCGTTTTAATTATTGGTTTTAAAAGGGCTGCATTTTCAAATGAAGCGGGTGTGGGTTCTGCCTCTATTGCGCATTCAGCGGCAAAAACAGACGAACCCGTAAGTGAAGGAATTGTTGCCTTGCTAGAACCCTTTATTGATACTGTTGTAATTTGTACCATGACAGCTCTTGTTATTATTTTCACAGGGGCTTATACCAATCCAGAGGGGCTAGAGGGAACCCAGTTAACCTCCAGTGCTTTTGCATCTGTATTCCCTTGGTTTCCATACCTTCTTGTTGTGGCTATTTTCTTGTTTGCCTTTTCAACCATGATTTCCTGGTCATATTATGGCTTAAAGGCTTGGGCTTATTTGTTTGGAAGTTCTAAAGGTTCTGAATTCACCTATAAGGGAATTTTTTTAGTGTTTATTGTTATTGGGGCTGCCGCCAACTTAGGTTCTGTTATTGAATTTTCTGATCTTATGATTCTTGGAATGGCTTTTCCTAATATTCTTGGATTGATCATCTTATCTCCCATGGTTAAAAAGGATCTTGTAAGTTATTTTGCTAGGCTAAAGAGCGGAGAAATTAAAAAATACAAGTAGAACTTTCCTGATTGTTTTTGTTGCAACAATTGTTTAAATTGTTGTAATGAAACAATTTTTCCTTGATTATTTCACTTTTAATAAAATAGAGCGCAATGGAGTATTTATCCTTTGTTCTATCATTTTACTATTGTTGTTTTTTGATACGATAGTTTCCCTTGTTATTCCGCATGAAAATATCAATTATGCAGAATTTGAAACTGAAATTGATGCCTTTCTTGAACAAAAGCCAAAATACAGTCCTTATTCAAAAGTGAATAAGCAAGATGTTTCTAGCACTTCAAAAAATGCATTGAATCCTGCCGTTTTTTTTATGTTTGATCCTAATAACACTTCTGAAAAACAATGGCAGAGTCTGGGCCTGAGCCAAAAACAATATTCCACTTTGAATAATTATCTATTAAAAGGAGGTAAATTTTATAAAAAAGAGGATTTGAAGAAAATATATGGAATAAGCAATGCACAGTATTTGTTGTTGGAACCATTTATCCGAATTGAAAACCAGCAAAAGCAAAATGATTTTTTTTCAAACAAGGAAAAGCCAGAAATGAAAAATGAAGAACTTGAAAAAAATGATATTCCTGCATTGTTAATAAATTTAAATAAATCGGACACATCAGATTTAATGAAATTACAGGGGATTGGGCCTATCTATTCATTACGGATAATAAAATACAGAAATGCTCTTGGCGGATTTCGGGATATTAATCAGCTTTTGGAAGTTTATGATTTTACAAAAGAACTCGTTGAAAGTATAAAACCTTATATTGTTATAGATACAGCAGCGGTAAAAAAAATAAATATTAATACCTGTTTGGCATCCGATTTAAAAAGGCATCCCTATATAAACAACTGGAATATAACAAATTCAATTGTTAATTATCGTGATCAGCATGGTAGCTATAAAACCATAGAAGATATTAAAAAATCAGATTTGGTAAATGATGAATTATACCTTAAACTTGCACCTTATTTGAGTATTGAATAACTTGTAAAGAGTTTAATGATCACACAAAAGATTAAATCCGTAATAAGAGATATTCCTGATTTTCCAAAACCTGGTATTTTATTCAAGGATATTACTCCGATTTTACTTGATGCTGAACTTTGCACTGAAATTGTGAATGAATTTATTTCCAAATCAGGAAATTCATTGCCTGATGCAATAATTGGTGTCGAAAGCAGAGGGTTTTTCTTTGGAATGATGCTTGCCTCAAAATTAAACATTCCATTTATACCTGTTAGAAAAGCAGGCAAGCTTCCTTATAAGACCATTTCCCATGAATATGACCTTGAGTACGGTTCTTCAAAAATTGAAATGCATACTGGCGTTATTCAAAAGGGTTGGAATGTGTTAATTCACGATGATTTATTGGCAACAGGAGGTACTGCAGCAGCAGCTGCTGAACTTGTTGTAAAACAACATGCAAAGGTTTCCGGTTTTCTTTTTCTTGTTGAACTGGATTTTTTAAATGGAAGAAAAGGCCTTGACAAATATGCTGCAGACAATAAAATTATTAGCTTAATAAATTACTGAAAATAATCAGTCATAAATAAAAGTGCTTTTAAAAGAGTAATAAATTAAAAAATTGAAGTAATGGATTTTGAATTAAATGAAAATCAAAAAATGATTGCCGGAATGATTAAGGATTTTGGCGATAAACACATTCGGCCAAAGATGATGGAGTGGGACGAATCACAGGAATTCCCGGTAGAAGTATTCAAAAAACTTGGCGAACTAGGTTTAATGGGGGTATTGGTTCCAACTCAATACGGTGGTTCAGGTTTTAGTTATACAGAATACGTAACAGCAATTACTGAACTTTCCAGGATCTGTGGCTCTATTGGTCTTTCAATGGCTGCTCATAATTCACTTTGCACAGGCCATATCCTTGCCTTTGGCAATGAGGAGCAAAAGCAGAGATGGCTTCCTAAATTAGCAACTGCCGAATGGATTGGAGCATGGGGCCTTACTGAAACAGGAACAGGATCAGATGCGGGCGGAATGAATACCACTGCTGTACAGGACGGGGATTATTGGGTAATTAATGGAAGCAAGAATTTTATTACGCACGCTATTTCCGGCAATGTGGCCGTAGTAATTGTGAGAACCGGTGAAAAAGGAGATTCGCATGGTATGACCACTTTTGTTATAGAAAAAGGAACAGAAGGTTTTGGATCAGGAAAGAAAGAGAATAAATTGGGAATGCGCGCTTCTGAAACTGCCGAATTAATTTTTGATAATTGCAGAGTTCATAAGGACAATATGCTAGGAAAGCCAGGGGAAGGATTTATTCAGGCAATGAAAGTGCTCGATGGCGGTCGTATTTCAATTGCTTCTCTTGCGCTTGGAATTGCCAAGGGAGCTTTTGATGCTTCAGTTAAATACTCAAAAGAACGCTTTCAATTCGGCCAGGCGATTTCCAGCTTCCAGGGAATAGCATTTAAAATTGCAGATATGGCAACTGAAATTGAAGCTGCTGAATTACTTACTTTCCAGGCAGCAGACTTGAAAAACAGGGGATTGAAAGTAACAAGGCAATCTGCTTTTGCCAAATATTATGCTTCTGAAGTTTCTGTAAGGGTTTCTACCGATGCAGTTCAAATTTTTGGTGGTTATGGATATACAAAGGATTTTCCAGTTGAAAAGTTTTACCGCGATTCCAAACTTTGTACAATAGGTGAGGGAACTTCTGAAATCCAAAAATTGGTTATTGCCAAGGATATTCTGAAAGATTAATTTAATAAACTGTAATAAAAAAAGCCGTTTCAAAAGTGAAATTTTGAAACGGCTTTTTTTATTATTTTAATTCTTAGTTTAGACCTAGCATTAGCTAAATTATATAGCGCTGGGCGTTGTTCTCAACTAGGACCGGGATACCCGGGGTTCACCAATTACCTGAATGTATTAATTTGGGGCTATCTGAGCAGATGAAAAAATGCATTGGAAGAATCGATTTGGCCTTCAAAGGTTACTCCACTAAATTCAATAAAGTAAACGCCTTCGGGTGCTTGGTTTCCATTAAAAAGTGTTCCATCCCAACTGTTGGCCTGTAAATTTAATTCGGCAATTAGTGTTCCCCAACGGTTGAATATTTTCAAATCGAATTCTGAATACCCCTTACTATCAAAAGTAAAGAAATCGTTTTTTTTATCTCCGTTAGGAGTAAACACATTGGGAAACGTTGCATTGCATGGAATGTAACTTATTTCTATACTGTCCATGGCTGCACACCCTGCCGAATCAGAAACCCAAACAAAATAAACTCCGGAAGATCCAACATTAAAAGAATTGGAGCTTGAATAGTCCTGCCAGAAGTACTGGGCAAAATTATTTGCGGGTTCTAATAATAAAGTTTCCCCGTTACAAATTATAGTGTCATTACCCAATGAAACAATGGGAGCTATATAAACCTGCACTAATATGCTGTCTGTAATACTGCAATTCCCTACATTTGTATTGAGTATATAATATCCTGAATTGAAAGTAGATGGCAACCCAATTAAATCAGAACTGTTTGTGGATTGGAAACCCAAAGGTCCTGTCCACTGATAATTTTGTCCGTTATAGTGCGATGAATATAAATATAACGTATCATTTGTACATACCGGATCATTTGAAAAAGGATATGGATTTTCCGGACCAGGCATAATCTCTACCAATAATGTGTCGGGTACACTAGCACAGCCATTTACTTGGGCCGTAACATAATAGGTGAACCAGCCACTTGTTTGTGAAGTAAAATAAACGGTTTGCCCGGTATCAACCAAATTTAATCCATTCCATATTAATTGAGAATTGGCAGGACCTGTTGCACTTAATACCAGCGTATCGTTCATGCAAACAGGAGAATTTGATTGAGCATTGGGAGCTTCAGGCAAAGGGAAAACAGTTAATGTTGCGTTTACTGAATTGCCAATGCAACCGTTAACAGAGGCATATACGGAATAGGTTCCAGCGTAAGAACTGTTTGCATTTGGAATTATAAGTGGATTTTGATTAGAGGTAATTGTCATGGGCCCTGACCAGTGATAAATAGCTCCTGTTAAACTGTCTGTAATTATTATCAAAGGTGATCCATCACAACTTGCAACTATAATAATTGTATCTAATAGGGGCAGAGGAACAACATCAATTTCAATGCTGGAGACCTGGCTAAAACATCCATTTGCCACTACAATTAACTCATAAGTTCCGTTATAGGTAGTATCAGAATTAAGAATCGTAAATGGATTTCCCTGGTAGGAAATACCAAAAGGGTCATACCAAATAAACACCGAAGGAAGGGAGGCCTGGCCGGTTAAAATAATCGAACTACCTTGGCAAATTGGAGTGTTAACAGAAATGTTGGTTATAAGGGGAGTAGGCTGTACATTAACCATCAGATATGCTTCTTGTGATTGGCAACCATCTAAGGTTACTGTAGCGGTATAATTGCCTGCCAGAGCCGGGTAAATAAATGGGTTCTGAAGATTTGAAGTAAAAGATTGAACTCCATTCCAGTTATATTGAGCATTAAAAAGGAATGTGGCATTTAAAAACAAGGTGTCGTATTCACAAAGGGGAGAATTGTAGGAAAGGGCTGGTGCAGGGGGCTGAGCCAAAACAGTAACTTCTATACTGTCCTTAACAGGTGGACAGCCTGGAAAAGAAACTTCAAGATAATAGAAACCTGAACTTTGAATTGAAGCAATCAATGAAGGACTAATAAAAGTGGAGGAAAAGTTTCCTGGCCCTGTCCATGAATAACTTCCATTTAGTGTGTCTGCATAAAGAAATAATGAATCCCCCTGACATACCACCCCACTATTGTTTAAATTCAAAACAGGCATGGCATCGAATTCTATGTATAAAGTGGACATTGGGCTTTGACAAACTCCATCGCCAATAATAAGGGAATAAGTGCCTTGGTTGGTTGAGTTAACGTTTGTAATAGTGGGGTTTTGTAATGCGGATGAAAAATTGTCGGGTCCAATCCATTGGTAGATTCCGTTAATTATTCCAGGAGTTGTCAATTCTAATGTGCCACCCACACATACAGGATTATTAAAGGATAACTGGGGAGCAAGCGATGCTATACTCATAAAAACATTTACTTGAAGGGGAATACTTGAACAGGAGAAATCAGTGGAGGTAACGAAGTAGGATGTATCAGAATAAAGTGGATTGGTTGTAAATGCATTGGACATTGCTAATAGGTTCCCTCCCGGAGCGTCAAGCCATTGGATTGGATTAGATGAACTGGCATTTAAAGTAACTGAATTGCCATGGCATATTGTGGTATCACTTGCGGTGGGAGCATTAACCTCAGGATGAAAATTCACAGAAACAAAAGCAGAGGTATCCTTGCAACCATAAAAATCAGTGACCACAACATTGTAGGCCCCGGGGTTATTAACTACTATTATTTGGGTGGCTTGCCCTCCGGGTTGCCATTCATACGTGGTCATCCCGGAATTGGCATAAAGGGTTACGGAATCTCCAGCGCAAAGGGTACCGGTTTGGGAAGCAGTAATGAGTGCTTCCACAGGAGAGATTATAATATTTGCAGAAACAGAGGTGGGAATATTACAAGAAGTAACCACGCAGGTATAAGTTCCGGGTTGGTATATCCATTGAATGGAATCAGAACCAAAAAGGGGAGCACTCCACTGGTATATTCCAAAAGTGGAGGAAAAGACCTCTAATTGTATGCTGTCACCAGGGCAAAGTATCCCATGAGGAGTAATTTCCAGGAAAGGCGTTGTGTAATTCCTCACTTCAAAAGTGTTTGAGACCCGCTGGCAAGAGTCATTATCTGTTACAAGGCAATAGTAAAAACCTGCAATATTCACATAAACCGATTGCAGGGTATCATAATTCATCCAACCTGAAGGGCCATGCCACAGGTATTTACCCGCAATATTCACTGTAAGCAAAACGGAATCCCCCGGACAAATAACTCCATGGGAGGGTTGAGCCGTTATATTTGGTTGAGGTTTGAAGATTACATTTTTATATTGTGCTTCTTTTTTTTGGCAACCATTTGAATCTAATACAGTAATTTCAAGTTTGTAATTTCCTGAATTATAAATATTAATTGAATCTGTATCATTGGGTCCTGAAATTCCTGAACCATCTATATTGGACCAATCGTAAATATAATTTCCTTGTAGCGTGGTCCATAATGGAATAGTATCCCCTGGGCATAAAATTTCATTTCCGAAAATCTGGAAAGGGGAAATTTCTGGTGCGGGATAAACAATAATATATATTGAATCAGACACCAGCGTTGTGTCAGTTCCGCATGTGTTGTTCCTGATTACAGTTGCATTAAAATAATACCATCCGGTTTGAACTGGCAAAAAACTAATAGCCGCTTGATTTGGACATGTAGAATTGGAAAAATTTGGAACAGGATAATTTTGCCATAGTGTTTGTGTAACATCTATGCAATAAGGAAGAGTAGTAATTGCAGCGGGGTTTGTTATAGTGTCATAAATAAAAACCCTGATGTATTTATTTGGGCAGGTTCTAATTGTATCAGTATAAAAGGTGTCCAAGGGGAATCGCATTCTAAGATCATAGAGCGGCAGAACATCTACTTTAACATATATTTTATTTGTGTTTACACAATTATTACTGTCAATCACATTAAAAGTATACCAACCGGAGTTTTTTGCCCAAACGCTGTCTGAATTTACAGTTCCAATGTTTGTGTTTATCCAATATCTTGTTTGTATATTGGAAGAAGGATGCCCGGTTAATAAAACACTATCCGGGAAACATAAAAAAACTGGATTGGTATTAATTTTAAAGGTATTTACTCCTTTACTGTCAGAAATAGGAGGTATAAGGGGTACTGGATTTACCTGTACGTATATTGTGTCAGAACTTACAAAACATCCGTCATAACTGCTGAGTTGTAATGAGTAGTTTCCAGAGGTATTGATGAAACTATTGAAGGTGGTATCCCCGTTTGACCAGTTGTAATGAAAAGCCGGAGCAATACTGTTAATATCTATAAGGTGTATGTTGGTGGTTGTTTGGGTATTACTAGAAATAAAATTTGGCCCGCAAAGGGCTATTGTATCGGCACAATTTTCAGCTGCGCAAACACCCAGATAAGGTCTGTTACATGTGCTGCCTTCCCGGTAATAATAATCATAAGGGGCACGTGATTCATCAAAAACCTGTCCTGCAATTAAATCACCATTCCCCCTGGAATTAATAGATAAATAAAAATTATAAAAAGGATCAGCACATAATGCATTGGGAGAATTGGCGGTGTTGTTTTTAGTTAAATTTCCTGTTACATTATATACAGCATTTGTTCTGGGAATGTTCAAATTATTCCAGTAACTACCACCAATTAACAATTGATTGGAGGTGTTTATGGCATTAGTCCAACAGTGATCATTGTTAACGCTTCCTGCTTGTTGAGCCCAGGTTCTTTCCAGGTTATTATTGAATTTAATTGCATATATATCCCAGTATCCTACACTGTTAAAAGTTCCCTGGCCATAGTAATTTGCAAGGTTTGAAAAAACACATTTAAAGTGACCTCCAATATATACGTCCCCTGATAAGGTAACAGCTACTGTCCTGGAACTTATGTCGCTAGCCGAGGCTTCTGTGGTGGCTTTGATAAAAGTGCCTGAAGTGTCGTATTTGGCCACAAAAATTTTATTGTAATAAGTACTATTAGAAATAGTTTGGTTTTGCCCTGGTTGAAAAAAGATCAATTGGTTTCCTTTGTTGTCCCCTGTGATGTATAAATCCTTCCCTTTTACCAATAATCCATATGCTATATTCATTTGTCCTCCGCCAATTCTTCTGAACCAAAGCTCATTTCCTTCAGGGTCGATTTTCATCAGGAAAATGGCATTCATCATATTGTTGTTGTAGGTATTGGTAAATTGAATGGTGTCGGAGAATTGCCCGGTTACATAAATATTCCCAGAATCATCTGATGCAATGCTCATACCCCTGTCAGTGTATTTTGCATTTCCCTGTTTAACCCATACTTCATTTCCTGATCCATCATATTTTGCAATGAATACATCATAAGAAGGTAATCCATCGATTGGATCTATCATGCTGTTCACAGAAATGCTCCCGAAATTTACCTGACCTCTAAACTGGCCCGTAATATATACATTGCCCAAGGGGTCGGAACATACTTTATAGCCCATGTCTCCGGTCATAGCCCCTCCTGCAGATTTTACCCAAAGGACATCCCCGGTAATGCCATCATACTTGGCCAGGAAAATATCCTGGGTGGCATTTATTGCACTAAGAGTAAAACCGTCAAAAGAAGCAAATGTGGAATAAAATCCGGTCACAAAACAGTTCCCTGCCGGATCCAGCGCTATGGATAAGCCCTTGTCGGCTCCCTGGCCGCCAGCTTTTTTTAACCATAAAATACTGCCTACAGGGTCAATTTTGGCAACAAAAATATCCAGATAACCATTGGAATTCATGTTTATTCCTCCCAATTGCATTACCTGACTGAAATATCCTGTTATATAAACATTGCCGCTGGCATCGGTAACCATATCAATGCATTCGTCAATTTGCTGACCTCCACCGGTTGTTATATGATAGTTTTGGGATTTTGCCTCCGGTATAATCAACAGGAATAGGCAAAGTATTATATTAAGAAGAATAAAAACCTTTGATTTATTCATCGGAGAACTTTCGATATTTAAGGCTAATTTACCTTTTTTAATCGGAAAACCAAGGTTTTTATATTAAAAGTCCCATAACACCTCAAATTTAAAGATAAAGGAGAAAAACATAAATTCCCTTCATCCGGATTGAGTCATCTCTTACAAATTGCGATTAACATATTTAAAACCATTTATTGGCTTCCCTTAAATTTAATCCATCTTAGTATATATTTGGCATTACCGAAATTACATTGTCACATTATTTAAAAATGCTTACAAGTTGCCTTTTATGAATTTCATGTTTACCATTTTGCCTTTTAACAAGAAATTCAAAATATATATTCCATTAGCATCCTCCAAAGAATCTATTCCAGCAACGAGCACTAAACTACCATCCATTGATTTTAAGGAGGCGTTAACTCTTGCAATTCCAGGGAAAGTACTGATTTGATTCCATGTATCCGTTGCAGGGTCATATTCATAAAGTTCCTTTCTTAAACTCTCGTTTTGATCCTTGCCAAAAATCAAATAACCTTTTCCGTTGTGGACAGTGGCAGATGCACGCCAAAGGGAACCAAAGGGCAAATTGTTTTTTTGAATCCAGGTATCATTGGCCATAGTATAAGCCCATACTTCATTGATGGATGAATTTACTGTTGTTTTCCCACCTATAATGTAAGCTACATTGTTAATTACCATACTGCTTGATCCGGCTCTGCCAACAGAGGGTAAAGGTGATTTAATACCCACTGATTGGACTGTTCATTGAACATCCATAAATCATTTAAATAATCGGAATTAACTCCTCCAAAAACATAACCTGAATTCGTGGATGAAAATCCTGAAGCATATTGCCTTTCTGTTCCAGTGGGCATTGAAGGGGATATGCTCCATGATTCTGTTGTCATATCAAAGCTATAGACGTCATTACAGGCAATCCAACCTGTTTTAAAACCGGTGCCGCAGTATGCTTTATTTCCAATCATAAAATAGGTTCCGTCATCCCTTTCAGTAGAAGGAAAATCTGCAATTTGCTCCCAGCTCTGACTCATTGATGTAAAGTGGACTGTGCTTAGTAAAAAACACAGTATATATTTAATGCTAAAAGGGATTAAATGATAGGGCAAGAATATGGATTGTTAACAGGTGATTACTAATCTAAAAATGAAGTAAATCTATTGATTTTTTCAGAAAGAGTACAATTCCATCGATTGATTATTTTAGTTTAATCAATTATTTAAGATAGAATGGTATGTAAACAAGAAAGCCGTTCCAATAATTGAAACGGCTTTCTTGTTTTAGGTTAAATTTAATTCCTATTCTCTTAAATCAATCACTTCCACCTTTGGGTATTTTGCAGCATTGAAAGTAAAATGAGCATCTGTAACATCAGCATTAGGAACGAATGATTTAACTGTATAGGTGTAATTGTTTCCATCCTTGCTTAAAACCTTTATTGAATGTATTTGCTTTGCATTTTTATCAATGTATAGCTTTACTGTATGAAAAGCTTTAGCTTTTGTGTCAATAGGATATAAGTTAATGGATTGAATCACTTTTCCATTTTCGGTTTTTTCTCCTTCAAATTTATATTTAAATCCTTTTTCATACATAGTAAATATATTAGAAGGAGTAATAGCATCACTCGAGGATGGATCAATGTTGTTAATTTGAACTTCATTGGCATCCTTTAAATAAGTCCAGACTGTTTTGCCATCAGAAATAACTTCCTGACCAGCGATTTCTAAACGGTATTTGCTTCCCTTGATAGTGATTGTTCCTTCCTGTGTCTCGTTTATTTTAGCACTTGGATTTTCAAGTGTGTAGGAAAAGGTAGCTTTTATACTGGAATAGGATTTGGTTTTTGCGCTTAATTCATCCAGTATTGCCTTTGCTTTGACATCATCCTGGGCAGAAGCATTATAAGTACTAAGTGCTACAAATGCTATAATTATTGTAAGTAGTTTTTTCATGATTATAAAGCGGAATTTTTAGTGAATTTATTGTTTTAAAAATAATGATTTTATCGCATTGCTCATTCACCTTTCAAAAACTGTTCCAAAGATACTTCATCGGGAATTAGCACCTGTCTTGCCTTGCTTCCTTCAAATGGCCCTATTATTCCAGAGGCTTCCAGTTGATCGATTATTCTTCCGGCCCTGTTATAGCCAAGTTTGAGCCTGCGTTGTAAAAGAGAGGCGGAGCCTTGCTGGTGTATTACAACTATTTTAGCGGCTTCAACAAACATTGAATCCCTTTCTGATGCATCCATCGCTTTGCCCGTTCCTCCCTCAGAATCATCAACATATTCAGGAAGTAAAAATGCTTCAGCATATCCTCTTTGAGAGCCAATAAATTCGGTTATTTCATCCACCTCAGGTGTATCCACAAAAGCACATTGCAATCGAATAATATCGCTTCCTGTAGATAAAAGCATATCACCCCTACCAATTAACTGGTCTGCACCTCCACTGTCCAAAATTGTCCTGGAATCGATGCGTGATGTAACTCTGAAGGCAATTCTAGCTGGGAAGTTGGCCTTAATAGTTCCTGTAATAATATTAACCGATGGTCTTTGTGTGGCAATAATAAGATGAATACCAATTGCCCTTGCAAGCTGTGCAAGACGGGCAATAGGTGTTTCCACTTCCTTGCCTGCTGTCATTATTAAATCAGCAAACTCATCTACAACCAAAACGATATAGGGCAAAAATTTATGCCCCTGTTCAGGATTTAGCTTTCGGGCAATAAACTTTGTATTGTATTCCTTAATGTTTCTTACATGTCCGTTTTTAAGAAGTTCGTAACGCTGATCCATTTCAATACACAATGAATTCAGCGTGTTAACCACCTTTTTTGTATCTGTAATAATAGCCTCTTCATTACCTGGAAGCTTTGCAAGAAAATGCCTTTCTATTTTATTGAATAGTGTAAGTTCTACCTTTTTTGGATCCACCAATACAAATTTCACCTGGGAGGGATGCTTTTTATAAAGCAATGAAACAAGGATTGCATTCAATCCAACGGATTTACCTTGCCCCGTTGCTCCGGCCATTAACAAATGGGGCATCTTGGCAAGGTCAGCAATAAAAGTTTCATTGGAAATGGTTTTTCCTAGTGCTATTGGCAATTCCATATCTGTATTTTGGAATTTTTCTGATGCAATAACAGAACGCATGGAAACTATTTCTGGTTTCTGATTTGGAACCTCAATTCCGATTGTCCCTTTTCCAGGAATTGGAGCTATTATACGAATTCCAAGAGCAGATAAACTCAGTGCAATATCATCTTCCAGATTTTTGATTTTGGAAATACGAACACCTGCATCTGGAATAATCTCATAAAGCGTAACAGTTGGCCCAATAGTGGCCTTAATTTTAGCTATGCCTATATTGTAATTTTTCAGGGTTTCAAGAATCTTGTTTTTATTTTCCTCAAGCTCGTCTTTATTGATGACAATGGAAGAAGAACCGTGTTTTTCGAGCAAATCAATATTCGGGAATTTATAGGATGACAAATCCAGGGTAGGGTCATATTCTCCAAAGGGTGATTTGTTTTCAATTACTTCAAGCTCTTCATCTTCAACAGGATTGTTTTCAATTTCAAGCTCTGAGGATATTAATTCTTCTGTTTTTTCATTTTTAACTACCTCCAGTTCCTCAAAATCATCTTCTAATATAAAAGGTATTTTGTTTGCTTCATTTTTCAAAGTGATTTCAGGAACTTCCTCTTCCAAATTTAAAACATCTGTTTCTTGTTCCTCTAATTGCTGAGTCTCTGTTAAAGGTTTATTAAAAGGATTAAGTGTGTTTGATTTTAAATCGAAGCCTGCTAAATCTTCAGTTTCAGTATTTATTTCAGTTTTAGAAAAAAGGCTATTTAAAAAATCAAAGGATATATTAAAAACTGCAACCATTGATCCGATAAAGATGAAAAACAAAAGCAATCCTGTTCCTGCGGTCCCAATAATTGAGTTTAACCACAGGGAAACGTGAAAGCCAAATGCACCTCCAGCAATTGGCGCGATATCTTTAAAAAGAAATCCTAAAAGCACAGAAACCCATAAAATCACAAAAAAACTAAAACGGTATGCTTTAAGGATTGGGGTAATGGATACACCTGTAAGTATTTTAAATCCAGTAATAAAAAACAGGAATACAAATAAATAAGAAATTACTCCAAAGAGATTGTGAATAAAAAAATGTGCTAAAATTGCTCCTAATTTCCCTAGCCAATTCTCCACAAGGAGACCAGGGTCAAACAAAAGATCCCAGGTTGAGTTAAAAATCTTATCCTGATCGTTTTGCCATGTAAATAAAAAAGAGGTAAATGCGATTAATAAACAAAAGCTAAATAATAGAAGGATAAGACCGAAAATTTTCTTTGGTCTTTCATTTATTTTGAAATTAGCTAAAGACCCAAATGGATTTTTAAAGCTAGTTTGCCTTTCTTCTACTGGGGCAGTCTCGTTGCTGTTTTTTTTAAATTGGTTTCCTTTGGCGGACATAATAAAGAATCTAGCTTTGCAAAGTTAAAAAAATCTTGCTGCTTAAGGGTTTTAATGAAAATAAAAGATAAAGAAAGAAGGGATTTTCATAAAATGAAAATCCCTTCTTTCTTTCAAATGTTACAAAAGTTTTTATAAAATTATTCCCCGCCAAACATTTGCTGTAATTCTTTCATAGTTGTTTCAGGATATCCTTCAGGAACTATAAACTTTGAATCCTCAACTTTTTCTTCCTTTACTGATTTTGCAGTGGTTTTTGTTTTTAATCCGCCCATATCACCTTCAAATTCTAATGGAAATCCCTCAAGTACTTTAAAAGGGGATGAATATTTAGGATATGCGATATCATTGGTATAGTATACAATCAACGGACTTGAATCTTCAGAAATTTGAATTTCTGCTTTTTTACATGTATATCCGGCAATAATTTTTGTTTCATCAAAATATTTTATTGATTGGGATTGTTTATCAAGTTTTGTCAAATCCTCTGGGGAGGTTTTAATCATAAATTTTTGGCCCATTATCTCAAGTAGAGTAACAACCGTTTTAGCCTTAGAGTCAGAAAGAGTGATTGATTTTTGCATTGCCATTGAACTTTCACTCCTTGATTTTTCATTTTTCAGGTATGTTTTTAATTCCATTCCTGCCAGCATAGCTTTAGTCATGGGGTCCATTTCATCTGCATCAACACTTATATCGAAAACAATAACTCCCTCAAAAGATTTCTTTTTTTGGGCATAAACAAAAACGGATGAAAACAGGAATAGAGTTGCTAGAATTAATTTTATTTTTTTCATGATTTTATTTTAAGTTCAAAAATAATAATTTGGGTTGTTACTCGTAATTTAACAATTATCAGAATTTGGAATAATAAAACATTTTCAAAAAGGGGAGAATAAGAAATATAGAGATTGTTTTAACCTGTTAATTTAGGTTTAAAAACAGTTGATCCATTTCTTCTTTAGTGATTATTTTATAATCATCTGGTTTCTCAAAATCACTGTCATCAATATCCGCTTTTTTTACTGAGGTTGCCGTAAAACGCATTACAACATTGTACCGTTTTAATTGATATTCCATTAACACTCCGTTAATTTCCTTATACGGGGTACTCCAATTGGGAGTTTTTAAATTTATGTCTTCAGTAAAATAAATATCGTAGCTGGTGTTTTCATCATCTTTAAAAGTGATTAAAGATCTTTTGGTTTCATAGCCGGCAATTGTCTTCTTTTCACCGGTGAAATTAATATTAATTCCAGGCATTTCGTCAATATCATGAATTTCTGCGGCATTGTATGTAAGTGCGTATTTCTTATTAAGAATTTTCACCAAATGCAACAGCTTTTGATTTTGAAGATCGGAAACAAAAGTTGCTTTAAACAAACCCATTCCACCAGTAAATTCAAAAGCTACTTTATCGTTTTTGAATTTCAGTAACATTGTTTTTGGCATTAATGCAATCATTACGTTATCCTCTGCAGTTTCTGGATATGAAATATCATATTCAATAATCCCTTCTGAAATGTATTTTTCATCAGTTAATTGACGGCATGAGGTGAAAAAGCAAAATAAAAATAAAGGAAGTAGTAAAAATTTCGCCTGGTTCATTTAATTAATAGCTTTAATGGCTTTATAATGTCACTTGAATTGGAATTAAAGCGACAAAGGATGCAAATATATTAATTTTTATTAATTGCCGATAAATAAGCACAATAAGCTGATAAAAAAAGAGCTTTTTTTGATAATAATTCTCAAAAAGCTCTTTTTTTAGTGAAAAATCATTGAATTTTTATTTTGTTTTTTTTCATTTTTAATAACCAAGGATCTTAAGCATAGACTTGTAACTTTGCTCCTTGGCAAACAGACGAGTGTAAATTTCCCCGTTTTCATCCTTATCAATTAAAATATGTTTTGGTGCTGGTATAAGGCAGTGCTTAATTCCACCATAACCGCTTAATGAATCCTGATAAGCTCCTGTATTGAAAAAACCAATGTATTGTGGCTTCTCTTTTTCAAATTTGGGTAAAAAAACAGAGTTAACGTGCGCCTCTGAGTTGTAGTAATCCAAACCATCGCAAGTAAGTCCTCCTAAATTTACACGTTGATATTCATTTTCCCAATTGTTGATGGCCATTAAAATGAACCTCTGGTTTATACCCCAGGTGTCAGGTAAAGTAGTAATAAATGAACCGTCAATCATATTCCAAAGTTCAGTATCGTTTTGTTGTTTTTGATCAAGTATTGAGAAAAAAACAGCACCGCTTTCGCCCACAGTAAAGGAACCAAATTCAGAAAAAATATTTGGTTCTGCAACACCATTTTCAGTACAAAACTTCTTGGTTTGACTAATTATTTCTTCAACAATGTATTCATAATCAAAATCAAATCCTAAGGATGTTTTAATGGGTAAGCCACCACCAATATTGAGGGTGTCCAGCGTAGGACAAATTTTCTTAAGGTCTACATAAACCTTCAAACATTTTGCAAGTTCACTCCAATAAAATATAGAATCTTTCATTCCTTTATTTATAAAGAAGTGAAGCATTTTAAGTTCGAAGTTTGGGTTTCCTTTAATTTCGTTTAAATAATAATCTTTAATGTCTTTGTATCTGATTCCCAGCCTGGAGGTGTAAAATTCAAAGCTTGGATCCTCCTCTGATGCTATTCGTATTCCTAATTTTACTTTATTTTTAGCATGTGCTTTGTAATATTCTATTTCCTCCTTATTATCAATTACAGGTATAACATTGGAAAAACCGTCATTTATAAGGTCTGTAATGTACTCCTTGTATAAATTATTTTTAAACCCATTACACACAATGAATTTATTTTGTTTGAGTTCGCCCTGTTCATGAAGCTCACGAATTATTTGTATATCAAAAGCAGAGGATGTTTCTAAATGTGCATCATTTTTAAGTACTTCTTCCAAAACAAATGAAAAATGTGAACTTTTTGTACAATAGCAATAGGTGTATGTTCCCTTATAATCCACTTTAGCCATGGCAACATTGAACAGCTTTTTTGCTTTTTGGATTTGTTGACCAATTTTTGGCAGATAGGTAATCTTTAAAGGAGTTCCATATTGTTTTATTACTCCCATTAATGGAATGTCATGAAAGTATAATTCATTATCAACTACATTAAAGCTTTCTTGTGGGAAATCAAAAGTTTGTTGAAACAGGTCTATGTATTTATTCTTCATTTTTTATTAGAATATAATCTATGTTAATTACATTATGATAATAAATGCAAAGTAAGTAACTTGGATTTACTTTTACAAACTAATTTAAAACGAAAAAATATTAGCAATGTTATTGATTTGCATTGCACTTAAAGTTAAACAAAAGCTAGTGCTTTTTTTATTTTTCAATATTCCTTTTGTCATCCAAATACAAGTTGTTTTAAAAGGACAATTAGTGAAAATGACCTGTTTTAATTCGAGCTGGAGGTAGTAATTCAATTTGATTTCTTTACTTTGCAAAAATATGCACCGGGCATTAAACCTTAAAAAGCATTATATTTAAAGCTAAAAAATCTTTTTCTTTATTTGAAAGAGGCATGCACAAACTGTTCACAATCAGGAATGAATATAACATAGTTATCCCAATAAATCGGGATGACAGTTAAAAAACAAATTATACACCTATGAAAAAAGTAAAATTTATTGAAATAAAATCAGAAATAGGGGCAGGTACCAGAGGGGCAAGCCTTGGCGTAGATGCAATAAAAATTGCTGCACTGGATTACGGAAGTACACTTTTTAAGCAGATAGAGTCAGTAGAAGTGCCAAATGAAAACCATATGCTTTATGAAACTCCGGGAAGTCCTTATGCCAAAAGAATAAAGGGAATAATTAAAACATACGACAGACTTTCAACTCAGGTAGCTGAAACTTTAAAGAGTAATCAGTTTCCACTTGTTTTAGCTGGTGATCACAGTACTGCGGGGGCAACTATTGCAGGCATTAAAATGGCTTACCCAAAACAGCGTCTGGGAGTTATCTGGATTGATGCCCATTCTGATTTGCACTCTCCCTATACAAGCCCTACCGGAAACATGCATGGTATGCCTTTGGCAATTTCATTTGCTGAAGATAATATTACCAATAAAATGAATAAGGTGGATAAGGAAACATCCGAACTTTGGAATAAATTGAAAAAAACGGGTGGCATATCTCCTAAAATAGAATATAAGGATTTGGTTTTTATTTGTGTAAGGGATATAGAGCCTGAGGAGTCTTATTTAATCAAAAAAAATAAAATCAAAACATTTACAACAGCAGAAGTCAGGAGAAACGGAGTGGAAAAAATTGCACGCGATACTTTGGCTCATCTTAGCAAATGTAATCTTATTTATATTTCCTTTGATGTGGATTGTATGGATTCTTCCATTTCAAAAGGAACAGGAACTCCCGTTAGAAATGGTATTACTGAAAAAGAAGCCGGTAGTTTATGCGTAAGGCTTATACAGAATGAAAAAGTTTGTTGCTTTGAAATATGCGAAGTGAATCCAACTTTAGATAAAGAAAATTTAATGGCGGAAAACACTTTTGAAATTCTTCAAAAAGTGGTAAGTCAGCTTGTTAGCTAATAAAGAGAGTGGTAATGGAAAGGATTGAAAAACTCATCAGTAAGGCAATCTCAGAGGTAGTTAACTCTGTTTATAATATTCAAACGAAGGACTCGGAAGTGTTGCTACAAAAAACCAGGAAGGAATTCCAGGGCGATTTTACTCTTGTTGTTTTTCCTTTTACACGTTTTTCTAAACTTTCACCTGAACTTACAGCAGCGCAAATAGGCGAATTGTTACAAAAAAAGCTTGAAGAAATAACTTCTTTTAATGTAGTTAAAGGTTTTTTAAATCTGCAAATAAGTGATTCATATTGGATTCGTTTTTTATCTGATACAAACCATAAAGGACTCGGCCTTGAACAAAAGGATTCCAAAGATACTATTGTTATTGAATATCCATCTCCAAACACAAATAAGCCGCTTCACTTAGGACATCTGAGAAATATTTTTTTAGGTAATTCAGTTACTGAAATTCTAAAGGCGAATGGCCATAAACTTATTCATACTTGTCTTTATAACGACAGGGGAACCAATATTTCCAAATCAATGCTTGCATGGCAAATGTTTGGTCAGGGACAAACTCCTGAATCAAGAGGAATCAAGGGAGATAAATTTGTAGGTGAATTTTATGTAAAATTTTCGGATGCCTTAAAAAAGGAAATAAAAGAATTAATGGATTCGGGCTTAAGTGAGCAAGAGGCAATGAAAAAATCTAAACTAAATGCCCGGGTAAATGAACTTACTGTGAAATGGGAACAAGGGGATAAAGAGGTGAGGGAATTATGGAAAAAAATGAATTCGTGGGTTTATCAGGGTATGGATCAAACATACCAAACACTGGGAATAAAGCCGGATAAAAATTATTATGAATCTGATGTTTACAACCTAGGCAGGGAAACCGTTAATGAAGGCTTATCTAAAGGGATTTTTTATAAAAAAGAAGATGGTTCTGTTTGGATTGACCTTACCGAAGATGGACTTGATCATAAACTCGTTTTAAGGAGCAATGGAACCACAGTTTATATTACTCAGGATATTGCCATTGCCAATGAAAAGGACAAGGACTTTAATGTTGATCGTTCTATTTATGTGGTAGGAAATGAACAGGAATATCATTTTAAGGTTTTATTTCTGATTTTGAAAAAGATGGGAAGAAAGTGGGCCGACAATCTTTACCATTTGTCTTATGGAATGGTGGAACTACCATCGGGGAAAATGAAATCAAGGGAAGGAACGGTTGTAGATGCAGATGATTTGCTTGAAGAAATGGTTGATACTGCAAGGAAAACCACACAAGAGTTGGGCAAAATTGAAGGCTTTTCTAATCAGGAAGCTGAATATTTATATAAAACTATTGGATATGGAGCATTAAAATATTTTATCCTAAAAGTTGATCCAAAAAAGAAAATGCTTTTTAATCCTGAAGAGTCTATTGATTTTAATGGTAACACCGGCCCTTTTATTCAATACACTTATGCCAGGATACAATCAATAGTAAGGAAAGCCGGAACAGCTGAATTTTTGTTTGAAAACCTTCCCGATATTAACCAGAAGGAAAAGGATGTTGTTAAGTTAATTCATGATTATTCCTCCATTATTAGTGAAGCCGGAACTAATTACAGCCCTGCATTAATTGCAAATTATGTATATGAGCTAGCTAAAACATACAATCAATTCTACCATGATAATCCTGTTTTGAAGGAAGAAAATATTAATTTAAAAATGTTTCGGTTGAATTTGTCTTTCACAGCAGGAAAACTGATCAAAGATTCAATGCATTTGCTGGGCATTGATGTTCCTGAAAGGATGTAATAAAAGCAGTTTATATTGGTTTTTATTTAAACACCCTTGTTCTAATAAATCAGAGTATGTTCAGTATTTGTGATTGCATAAGAAAAATTCTCATCGCTCTTTGAGTTAAATTTCACTATTCATTTTTCTTAAAAACCGCAAAAAAACTGAGTGCGCTTTATAAATTTTGAATTCGGGTTAATAAAATATTTTTTGTAGATTGTTTTATTTTTAATTTAAAGGATTGGCATTAATTAAGCGCTTTAATCCTTAAAGCGGAAAAAATCGAAGCATTTTTTAACTTATTTTATATTTGTTTAAATTCATTGTAATAATGAATCAGCACATTTTATTAACTTTGTTTTTTTAGAAAAATCACTAAATGATATGTTTGAAAATTTAAGCGACAAACTCGAAAAAGCCTTTAAAATAGTTAAAGGCCAGGGGCAGATAACAGAAATAAACGTAGCCGAAACGGTTAAAGAAATAAGAAGAGCACTGCTTGACGCGGATGTTAATTATAAAATATCCAAGCAGTTTACAGATTTAGTAAAGGAAAAAGCGCTTGGCCAAAATGTACTTACTTCTGTTTCTCCGGGTCAGTTAATGGTTAAAATCACCCATACTGAGCTGGTTAATTTAATGGGTGGGCAAAAATCGGAACTGGATTTGAGCGGTTCCCCTTCTGTTATTTTAATGTCAGGATTACAGGGATCCGGTAAAACAACTTTTTCTGGTAAACTTGCCAATTTCCTAAAAACCAAAAAGAACAAAAATCCTTTGCTTGTTGCATGTGACGTTTATCGTCCAGCAGCTATTGAGCAACTCCATGTGCTGGGAACCCAGATAAATGTTGAGGTTTTTTCTGATAAGGAATCAAAAGATCCGGTTGCAATAGCACAAAAAGCAATTGCCTACGCAAAAGCCAATAAGCATGATGTAGTTATCATAGATACTGCTGGTAGATTGGCCGTGGATGAGGAGATGATGAAGGAGATAGAGCGGTTGAAAAAAACGATTAATCCACAGGAAGTACTTTTTGTTGTGGATTCTATGACCGGGCAAGATGCGGTAAATACGGCCAAAGCATTTAATGAGCGCATTAACTTTAATGGTGTTATTTTAACTAAACTTGATGGTGATACCCGAGGTGGTGCTGCCCTTTCAATTACTTCGGTAGTTAACAAACCGATTAAGTTTGTTGGTACCGGGGAAAAAATGGAGGCCATCGATATTTTCTATCCTGAAAGGATGGCTGATAGAATTCTTGGAATGGGTGATATTGTTACTCTTGTTGAAAGAGCACAGGATCAGTTTGATACTGAAGAGGCAAGGAAAATGTCAAAGAAAATCTCTAAAAACCAATTTGGTTTTAATGATTTTCTTGCTCAAATCAACCAAATCAAAAAAATGGGGAACTTGAAAGATTTGGCAAGCATGATTCCAGGGGTTGGGAAAGCCATAAAGGATGTAGATATCGATGATGACGCATTTAAAGGGATTGAAGCAATTATTTATTCAATGACCAACCAGGAAAGAGATAATCCTGATATAATCAATGGTAACAGGAAAAAAAGAATTGCCGATGGAAGCGGAACAAGCATTCAGGAAGTAAACCGTTTGATAAAGCAGTTTGATGATACACGCAAGATGATGCGCATGATGACTGATAAAAACAAGATGGCCCAGATGATGAAGAATATGCCAAAGATGGGTAGATAATAATATATTTTGAAAACAGCACTCATAGCAGGACCCACAGGATTAACCGGAAAAAAATGTCTTGAGTATCTCCTGGAATCTGGCCAATATTCAATGGTTACAGTCTTAACCCGAAAGAAGCTGAACATCGAAAATAAAAAATTAGTTCAAATAATTACTGATTTTAATGACTTGCAAGAGTCCTTAAAACAAGTAAAAGTAAATGATGTTTATTGCTGTCTTGGAACAACAATGAAAAAGGCAGGATCAAAAGAAGCTTTTTTTAAAGTGGATTTTGATTACCCTTTACAAATTGCCTCTTTTTTAAAGCAAAATGGTGCGAGTACATTTAATCTTGTTTCTGCAATTGGAGCAAATAAAAATTCAACGATTTTTTACAGTAAAGTAAAAGGTGAAATTGAACAAGCACTAATTAAATTGCACTTTCCTAAATTGAATATTTTAAGGCCTTCCATATTGGATGGCGAAAGGAAAGAATCCAGGCCAGGAGAAAAGGCAGGATTAATTCTGTCAAAAATAGTGGCACCACTGATGATAGGGCCTTTGAAAAAATATAAACCAGTTAAAGCTTGCGCTGTGGCTTTTGCTCTAATTTATTTCTCAATAAATGCTCCTGAAGGAGTGAATATCATAGAATCAGACAAAATCAACTCAATATATAATAAAGAAAAATATGGAATTAATTGACGGGAAAAAGATTTCTGCTGATATAAGGAGTGAATTAGCCATTGAGGTTAATAAAATCAGAGAAGATGGAAAAAAAATCCCCCATCTTGCTGCTATACTAGTTGGTAATAATGGAGCAAGCGAAACATACGTGGCAGCAAAAGTGAAAGCATGTGAACAAACAGGTTTTATATCCTCTCTTTTCAGGTTTCCCGATACAATAAGTGAGAAAGAGCTATTGGTGAAAATTGAAGAAATAAATGCAGATAGGGATATTGATGGATTAATTGTACAGCTTCCCCTCCCAAAACATATAAATGAAGAAAAAGTTACCCTGAAAATTGCAGTTGAAAAAGATGTAGATGGATTTCATCCTGAAAATATCGGTAAAATAGTATTAAATCAATCAGCCTATATTCCTGCCACCCCTTATGGAATATTAAAGTTATTGGAAAGATACAATATACAAACCAGTGGTAAGAATTGTGTTGTTATTGGAAGAAGTAACATAGTTGGCTCACCCATGAGCATATTGATGTCCCGTAATAATTATCCCGGAAATTCAACGGTTACTTTATGCCATTCTAAAACCACCAATTTAAATTATTATACACTTAATGCTGATATAATAATAGTAGCACTTGGTAAACCCGGCTTTTTAAAAGCTGATATGGTAAAACAAGGCGCTGTGGTTATTGATGTAGGCATTACCCGAGTGGAATCCTATAAAACCAAAAGTGGTTATAAGTTATTAGGAGATGTTGATTTTGAAAACGTTGCTCCTAAATGTTCTTATATAACACCAGTTCCAGGTGGAGTAGGGCCTATGACTATTGCCGGTTTGCTACTGAATACGCTTGATGCTTGTAATAATAAAGGGGATTTGAAACTGGTGAGTTCTTAATTTAAAAAACCATAAACCATAGCGAAACCTAAACAGTTACTATTCCTGAAAAACTGTTTTAGTAAGGACTCCGTATTTAGCTTACTGTCAAATTTTTTGATAAAAAACCCATAAAAAACCCAAATAAGTTGCAATTCTGAAAAACTAGTTGGACATTTGCAATATTACGATATGTCATGAAAAAAATATTACTTATAATTATATTATTGGCTTCTTTTTATGAAGCAACAGCTTGTCACGATGCTACACTTACCCAACTTTCGGCTGTAGACAATGGAAACAATACTTATACCTATCAGCTTCGGGTTTGCTTTGGAACGGGTGCCGGTTCGGAAACTTATGGTTTCTGGCTTAATTTTTCCGGGGGCAATCTAATAGGGTATCCATCAAGTGTCACAGGGCCTACTACCGGTAATGTAAAACCGGCCAGCGTACCTCCTGTTTCGGGAACCGGCAAAATAGAATACGGGGACTGGGACAATACAGGAAGTACTCTCTTGTCTGGAGCCTTAAATACGGACTGTTTGACTCTTACGCTTACTTTTGATGCGCCTATTACAAGTGCAACTTTCGGTGGTATCCAACCCGGATTGTCTTGTGCTGCAAAAACTATTACTACTACCTCGTGTTTTGCAGGTTTTGCAAACTATACTGTTGCGATCCAATCGGATAATTGCGGGGGAAATATTTCCTTTAATTTTAAAAATGCTTCGGGAACTACTATTTTATCTCAAACCGGACTTTCTTCAAACGGAACCTTGTATTCTTACAGTATATGTGCTGGGTGTGCCGAAACATTTACAATAAACGCTCCTGCAGTAACAACAGGACCTTCTCAATGCCCCGCAGGCTTATGTTGTGGAAACGGAAACGGGTATTATACAGTTTATGATGCTACGGGGGCTGTTATAGTTTCCTCCACTATGCAGGGACTTGCTACGCAAACAACAAATGTTTCTGTTTGTTTTGTGTTGCCCATTGAACTTATATCTTTTGATGCCAATGCCTTAGAAAATGAAATAGTGCTGGAATGGGTTACCGCAACAGAAGTTAACAATGATTATTTTACTATTGAAAGGTCTTCAAATGGTGTTGATTTTATAGAAATAGATAAGGTAGCAGGCGCTGGAAACAGCAGCGTTATAAAAAGCTACAAATACATAGACAGGCCTAATTCAAAGGGGATTTTCTATTATAGATTAACACAAACAGATTATGATAATACATCAATCATGACAGATATAGTTGCTGTTGAAGCAAAGAAAGTTTTTGGTAACAATAAGATTTATCCAAATCCTGCATCAGGTTCTATTAATTTTATAGTTGAGTCAATGATGGATGATCCCATTGGAGAGGTGGTTGTTTTGGATATTTCCGGAAAAGTTATGATTAGTGAGAAAATTATAATCAAAAAAGGAGTAAATGCTACTTCTTTAAATGTCACATCATTGCCTCCCGGCATTTATTTTACTTCTGTAAAACATAATGAGGAAGTAATTAAAGGCAGGTTTGTAAAGAATTAGATCATTAAAATTTTGCGCTTTATAAAACAAATTAGTTAAAATAAGGCCAATGTCTTCCTAAACATATTAATGAAGATAAAGGGAAAATAGCTGTGGAAAAGCATGTAGATGGGGTTCATCAGGAAAATAATATTGGGACAACCAGCATACATACCTGCCACTCCTTTTGGAATATTGCAGCTTTGCTTTTAAATACTCTGGATGCAAGTAAGAAAAAAGGAAATTTAAAATCGGAAAATATTAATTCCAATAGAGATTAATAGCTTAAAGAATTTATAAAAGCAAGTATAAGTTTGTTTAGTGAAACCTTGCTTTTAATTCTTCCTGTAAATCAAAATCAATTGTTCTCAGAATTTTTTTATTCCAGAATTATTTTATGGATTTCTGTAGAATTATCCTCAGAATAAATAGCCAGAAAATAAACTCCTTTGCTTTTTGCATTTTTTTTAGAAAAATTAATCGATGGCATATTTACAACATCCTCTGCAAATACAACTTCTCCGAGTAAATTGAGTAACTCTATCTTTTTAACAGGTATATCTCCGGCTACATTTATTAAACCGTTAGAAGGATTTGGGTAAACAGAATACTTGTTATTCGTTACTTTGTATTTATGAATACCCACAGGTGCTTGAACCTGGAATTCATGGGTAAAAGTTTGTCCTTGAAAAACAACTTCAAATCTCCAGCTGCCTGAAGGTGCGTTTGAAGGAAGATTGTATCCCCAATACCAATATGAGGCTGAATAATGAGCAGGAGTCATGCTGTGATTCCATGAACCAAAAATGGAGTTATCTGGCCTGTAAATTTTATATGCAAATTCTGGTTGGCTCGCTGGTCATGATAATAAGCAGCAAAATAAATTGGATCCCCCGGCTGATAATTGTTTTCTGCGTTCATAGAATGAGGATTGGGGCAACTGTTTATTACTGGTGGTGCCGAATGAGTCATTAAAACATTCACAGTAGATTCATAATAGGGTTTTTGAACATTCCACATTGAAGGTGCTGTATTGTTACAATCTCCATAATAGGGGTCAATAACATTGTTATCGTTATCCTGAATCTCAAAATGTAAATGAGGACCTGTGGATGAACCTGAACTGCCTATCAGTCCTAAGTATTCCCCTGCAATCACAGCATCTCCGGCTATCTTTGATGTTAATGAATTCATTTTAAGATGACCATACCAAACAACAGTGTTGTCGGAATGGATTATGCAGACTACATTCCAGTTTAAGTTATTCATCGCGCAATTTTTATCGAAATTCCCGTCTTCTTTATATAGAATAATACCAGGTGCTGCAGCAATTACTTCCACATGATTGTTATCCATCATATTAATATCGAAGGGCCATGTAAAAATATCTTGACCTTGATGGTTATACCCGTTTTGGGTATCATAGGTCCTTACTCCGCAATTGTAATCCTGCAAGAGATTTGGAAAATTTGGATTGTGATCAACAAAGTTAGAAACTGCATAATAAGAGTAATAGTTGTAGGTTGAAGCTTGTTTAAGGGGCCAATCCAATAACACACTTCTACTTTCATTCTTTGGATCTTTTTTAATAATTTTCTTTTCAATGAATTGTTGCCTGTTTTCTTTCAAAATACTGTCCATTCTAGCTCTTTGTTCAGGGCTTACACATTCTGTATTTGTGAATTTGTACTCTCCACCGCCTTGTGAAATATAATTCTGAGCCTTAACTTAAGTTAATTGTAAAAAGCACAAGTGTGAAAATCAGTGTAAACTTCATAGAATAGGATTTTAGAAAAACAGTTAATTGCAAAATAAAACTCAAAAAAAAGGGACTAAAAGGTTCGATAATCCATTAGAATTATTGATATGTTCAGGTAAAAGTAAAGAAATAAATATAAAATTGAATTAAGGAACAGATGGTTTTCAAAATAATTTTTAAGATGGGGTATTGAAATAGTTCTGTCAGAAGGCTTTTTATGATTACCAAAGCAAAATATAAGTAACTAAAAATAATAGTTAAAAAAAAGAGGCTGATCCATTTGGTCAGCCTCTTGATAATGAGAGTGTTGAATTTTTAATTCTCGGCCAAAAACGGATACCTGTAATCGGTAGCGGGAACAAAAGTTTCTTTAATTGTTCTTGGTGAAACCCATCTTAAAAGGTTAATCATAGAACCTGCTTTGTCGTTTGTTCCTGAGCCTCTTGCACCACCAAAGGGTTGCTGTCCAACAACTGCACCTGTTGGCTTATCATTTATGTAGAAATTGCCGGCTGAATTTGCAAGCATTTTCGCACCCAGTTCAATTGCGTATCTGTCTCTTGATAATAGCGCTCCAGTTAGTGCATAAGGAGAAGTTTGATCAACAATTTTAAGTGTCTCTTCAAATTTTTCAGCTTCGTATACATAGATAGTCATAACAGGCCCGAAGAGTTCCTCGCACATGGTCACATACGCAGGGTTTGTGGTTAAAATTACAGTAGGTTCAATAAAATAACCTTTTGATTTATCATATCCACCACCGGCAATAATTTCCGCCTCCTTTGAACCTTTAACATCGTCAATAAATTTAGCTAATTTGTCAAATGATTTCTCATCAATTACCGCATTAATGAAATTTGAAAAATCTTCGGTTACACCCATTTTAAAAGACTTCATATCTTCCAAAAGATTTTTCTTTACATCGTCCCAAATGTTGGAAGGAATGTAAGCCCTTGAAGCTGCAGAACATTTTTGGCCCTGGTATTCAAAAGCTCCTCTTGAAATAGCTGTAGAAACTTCTTTTGCGTTTGCTGATTTATGAGCAACAATAAAATCCTTTCCACCCGTTTCGCCAACTATACGAGGATAGGATTTATAAATATGAATGTTGTTTCCAATGGTTTTCCAAATATCCTGAAATACGCCAGTAGAACCGGTAAAATGTATACCAGCAAAATCACGGTGAGAAAAAATCACATCGCCAGCATCCGGGCCTGAAACATAAATAAGGTTAATAACCCCATCAGGTAAGCCTGCTTCCCTGAATACTTCCATTATAACATTGGCAGAATAGATTTGGGTGTTTGAAGGCTTCCATACAACTGTATTTCCCATTAATGCAACACATGAAGGAAGATTTCCGGCAATGGCTGTGAAATTAAAAGGCGTAAGGGCGAACACAAATCCCTCTAAAGGCCTTTGTTCCATGCGGTTCCACATTCCCGGGTTTGAGTCAGGTTGTTGCTTATAAATCTCCGTCATGTAGTGAACATTGTATCTTAGGAAATCTATTAATTCACAGGCCGCATCAATTTCAGCCTGGTAAGCACTTTTTGACTGTCCCAGCATTGTTGCTGCATTTATCTTAGCACGATAGGGTCCTGCCAATAGATCAGCTGCTTTTAAAAATATGGAAGCACGATGTTCCCAGGAAAGTCCTGCCCATTTATCTTTTGCTGCTAATGCAGCATCAATTGCATCTTTAACATGGCTTTTGTCTCCTTTGTGGTAATGTCCTAATGTATGTTTATGATCATGAGGAGGAGCTAATCTTGCTGTATTATTGGTTCTTATTTCTTTTCCACCAATATACATTGGAACATCCACTTCAATACTTCTAAGTTCCTTTAATTTTGCTTGTAATTCTTTTCTTTCAGCACTTCCCGGAGCATATGTTTTTACCGGTTCATTTATAGGAAAAGGTACTTTATAAAATCCTTTTGGCATATTTTAATATTTAAGGGTTAAAAAACAGAAATTTCTTTTTTGAATTAACGGCTACAAAAGTACGAAAATGTAGGTTAAATTAATAATTTGATCCTTAATTATTAAATATCAAATTATTAATTTAACCTAAAGACCAGTACATAAAACAAAATGAAAAACACTATTTAAGTATAGTGTTAAAGGATTTAATAAGAATAAAAAAAGGAGTTGAAATATTAAGAAACTGTTTTGAATTTATTTAAGAATAATTTTATGTGAATAAGTACGTTTATAACTAATTGATTTTCAGCAAGTTGGCCTGGGTTAATTTTGCATCTTGTAGATTATCAACCAAATAACTCTAGCAAGATGAAAACCTATCCAACCAACTTAACCGAAAATCAATGGCAAATTATTGAAAATATTTTGAATGATAATAGAAAACGCAAACATAAATTAAG
>JACCXN010000084.1 GCA_013696965.1 Bacteroidota bacterium
ATACATGTGAAATAGCCATGCACGAACAGTGCACAAACACTAATGAATATAACATGGCTATCCCGATAAATCGGGATGGCCTTTAAAAAACAAATTATATACATATGAAAACTAAAACAGCAATTCAAACTCTTTTTTTACTGTCAGTTGTGTTTTTTATTAGCTGTAAAAAAGACAATACAAACTTTAACAGTTACTTCTGGACAAGTAATGATATAGAAGACAGTGAACTTACATTGTATGTTAATGACCAAATAAAAGGCCCTATTCCCTATTTAAAAGACAAACCAACCTGTGAAAATGACACATTAAAAGCAAAAGCATTATACTTAAACCTTAAAGCGGGTAAATATAAAATCTCAGCTAAGGACAAACAAGGTAATGTAAAAGTTTCCTCCACAATAAAAGTAAAAAGCAACTCTCTTTCTTCATCTGCCGGGATAGGTGGAACTGAAAATTTCTTATCCAATGATTGCTTGTTAGTTGGTGTAACTTATTAGAAAATAAAAAGCACTAGTGGCAACACTGCATGCCCTCAAGTGGGGGCTTGGTGCATTTTGATTCCGATGCATCGTGACTATTACCTTTCGTACCGTTGTACAGGAACACTGCAAACCGGCCCCACCTGAGGGTATGCAGAAAACGATATTGATTAAATTGAATTGATTTTTAAATTTTAAGGTTAGAACTTAATTTAAAACATCAAAAATTAATTTTAAAGGATAAATTTAAAAGGCAACAGCCTTTGGTCATTGTGTCAAATTAATTAACATTTGTAAAAAATGGATATTAATTTGGCACTTTTATTTTTATTGGAGTAGAAATTTGGATTTAGGCGGGAAACCTGCTTTTTATTCAAAGAGGATAATTATGAAAGAATTTTGCGACAAATATTTTAAGGAATTGATTATTAATTTAATCTTTTCATAACCATTGCATTCACGTGTTCAAAGAGTTGTTGTGGAGTTAAAGTGCGCCAGTGTAATTCGTTTAAAATTCCTCCCAGAACAATATAATAATCAATATTTCCCTGTTGAAATTCCTTTACTACATGTTCCCTGAAATTTAAAAAGGCAATCCAGCCATCGTCAATATCATCAAACCACTCCTCATAATAACAATCATCAGAATGATGAAAATTAAATACATTTTCGCCGATAAGAATAAACTTGTTTATTCCTTTTTTTATAAGCAAATCTGCAATGTCACGCTTTAAAAACATAATGTCATTGTTTATGCAATCGTTCCATTCTCCTATTAATTCAATAATGGCAACACCTTCATCATAATCAGCAAAAAGGATTTTGATAAACAATGTTGGCGAACCAATATCATCCCATTGTGGATGTATTACATGGTTGTATATTGAATGGGTAAATTCAAATTCACTGTATTCTCTACCGAAAAAAGGAGATTTTATATCTTCTGAGGAAAGATAATAACTATGCCAGTTATAGTGCGGTTCCAGATTATGCATCAATACTACTATTTACTAATTTATTTTTAATTAAAATCTGAGTTTTTTAAAAAGTAAATAAGCATGCATTTGTTTTTAAATGCTTATTTACTTAGGCTTTCAGATAATTATTTAACATAAATATAAATATTTTAGTGCATTAAATAAAATAGAAATTTTTCAACTTAAAATAATATTTTTATTGTGATTCCTGTGCATTTTCAATGGCTTTCCTAACACTTCCAAATTTCTTTAAAAGACTATTGGCTGTTTGATAGGGAACATTTAATGCATCCATTACCATTTTAGTTCCACGGTCGATTAATTTCACATTGCTAAGTTGCATATCAACCATTTTGTTTCCTTTTACCTTTCCAAGTTTAACCATTACGGTTGTTGAAATCATATTTAAAACCAGCTTTTGAGCAGTTCCTGATTTCATTCTTGTACTTCCGGTTATAAATTCGGGACCTACAATTACCTCAATTGGAAATAAGGCCTGTTTGCATAATTCACTTTGAGGATTGCAACTAATTCCGCCGGTTACAATACCATTTTCCCTGCATTTTTGTATTGCACCAACAACATAAGGAGTTGATCCGGATGCGGTTATTCCCAATACAACATCTTGTGCTGAAATTTCGTGTTCCTGAAGGTCTTTCCAACCTTGTTGTGTATCATCTTCGGCAAATTCCACTGCTTTTCTTATTGCATTATCTCCACCAGCAATCAGCCCTACAACCATACCATGAGGAATACCATAGGTAGGAGGGCATTCAGAAGCATCAACAATTCCTAATCGTCCGCTGGTTCCAGCTCCTAAATAAAAGAGCCTTCCACCTGCCATCATTTTTTCTGCTATGGCATCCACAAGTTTTTCAATTTGTGGCAATGCAGCTTCTATGGCAAGTGGTACAGAATGATCCTCTTTATTTATGCATTTAAGAATTTCAATGCTTGACATCTTCTCAATGTTGTTATACAGAGAAGAGCTTTCTGTGATTTTTAGGCTCATTTAATACGTATTGACTATTGTTCAAGGATTACAATTTTTTCAATTTTATCACCACCCCTTATGGCGTCAATAAACTCAACACCTTCTGTTACTTTGCCAAAAGCAGTATGTTGTCGGTCTAGGTGCTGTGTATTAGATCTGTTATGGCAGATAAAAAACTGTGATCCACCTGTATTTCTTCCGGCATGGGCCATGGAAAGCACTCCTTTATCATGGTACTGGTTCTCGCCTGTTAACTCACAGTCAATGGAATAACCTGGTCCACCAGCTCCTGTGCCATCCGGACATCCTCCCTGTATTACAAAATCAGGAATAACCCTGTGAAAAGTAAGTCCATTGTAAAATCCGCTTTTGGACAATTTAACAAAATTTGCAACTGTTTTTGGTGCATCTTTTTCATAAAACTCTACTTTCATTACTCCTTTGGCTGTGTGAATTTCTGCTGTTGTTGTCATAAATTTATTTTTGATAGTTTAACATTTGATTAATAACAATATTGCCTTTTTATTCGAGCTCAAAATTATTATATTTGTGGGAATAGGCATAATTAATAATTATTAAACACCATTTTTATGAAAAGATTTTATTTTTTGGGAGCATTTGCAGCAATGTTAATATTAAATTCCTGTACTAATAATGAACCTGAAACACTTGATACTGTAAAATCACCTGCTGAAACAGCAAACCAGGAAATAGTAGAACCCTATTTCAGAACAGAGAAAGATGGTATAATATTAACAGAAGCACCTGATTCTCCATTATTTCCAAATGCAAAACTTTCCCTTAAAAACCCTGATCTTTCAAAAAATTTAACACAAGGAAAAAACACCTTTGGTTTTGAAGTTAAAAATTTTGAACTTGGATCTCCAACACCAGGAGAAGAACACCGTGAGTGTGCTGTTTCAAAACAAGGACAACACATTCATTGGATTTTAAATAACGCCCCCTATACTGCTCATTATGAACCCACTATTGAAAAAGAACTACAGCCAGGCAAACACCTGCTTTTGGCCTTTCTTTCTCGTTCTTACCATGAAAGCATTAAAAACAACACTGCCTATTTACTAAAACAAATAAATGTAGGTGCAACAAAAGATCAGCAGGATTATAACTTAAATGGACAACATCTTTTTTATAGCCGCCCAAAAGGGGAATATATAGGAGCTGACACTGAAAAACTTCTTCTTGATTTCTACCTTGTTAACACTAATATATCGGAAAGTGGAAATAAGGTAAGTTTAACAATTAATGGAACTACTTTCCTGCTTACAAAATGGCTTCCCTATCAAATTCAAGGATTGCCAATGGGAGAAAATACAGTTAGAATTCAACTTGTTGACAATGCAGGATTGCCTGTGGCAGGACCATTTAACGATTCAGGGGATAGGAAAATTATTTTAAAACCAGCGGAACAGAAGGCGGGCCACGTTCATTAAAAAGAATTAAAATGTATTAGGTTTAAGGCTTGATATTTTAATTAAAAGAACCCTGATTTTTGCCTTATTTAAGAATAAGGCAAAAATCAGGGTTCTTTTATTCCTTTAAGTAATACCCTTTTCAAAAAAGGATTTGTTCAAACAAGGATAAGTAAGGTAAATAATTATTCAGGCATTTTTGCTAAATTTATATTCATTTACATGAATTTTTCGATATGTTGCTTGGGGTTCATTGTTCAATTGCTGGGGGATATGAAAATGCCTTTCTTGAGTCAAAAAGACTTGGAATTAATACGTTCCAAATATTTACAAAGAACCAGCGCCAATGGAGAGAAAGAGAAATTTCAGAAACAGAGGGGAATTTATTCAGAGAAAATTTGATTAAATTCGGAATAGTAACAGCTTTTTCGCATACAAGTTACCTTATAAATGTTGCAAGTTCAAATGAAATAATTAGGGAAAGATCACTATTTTCTCTTGCTTCGGAAGTTAAACGCTGTCAGCAATTAGGACTTGCATTTACTGTGCTTCATCCCGGTTCATTTAAAAATTCAACTTTAAAAGAAGGGATTATCAATATTGCAGATGCGCTTATTGCAGTTTTGGAAAGTACTGAGCAATCAAATGTGAAAATATTGTTGGAGAATACCGCAGGGCAAGGTTCAAGCATAGGAGGAAGGTTCGAACATTTAGCTGAAATTATAAAACATGTTGGATCTCCCCGTATTGGGATATGTTTTGATACCTGCCATGCCTTTGCTTCAGGTTATGATATTCGCAAGAAGGAAGGTTTTGAAATTACTATGGACAAGCTGGATAAAATCGTAGGGATTAATAAACTGTTTGCCTTTCACTTTAATGACTCTAAGGGAGAATTAGCGAGTAAACTGGATAGGCACGAACATATAGGAAAAGGTAAATTAGGACTTGAGCCTTTCAAAGAGATTATGAAGTGGTTTCCGGATATACCAAAGGTTTTGGAAACACCAAAGGAAAATGACATGGATAAAGTAAATCTAAGGGTATTGAATGAATTAGCATTGTCCTCTATAAACTCTTTTTAGGGGTAGAATAAAAAGTGAAGGATAGAGCTGTTCTAAATTTTAGCGATTGTTTTTAACCCAACAGGGGTAACTAAATACTATTTTCCATTATATTTGGAAGATTTTTTAATATTAACATATAAAACATCTAACTTTAATGAAATTACTTGAAGGAAAAGTTGCTCTTGTTACCGGTGCATCAAGAGGTATTGGCAAGGCTATTG
The DNA here is from genome assembly GCA_013696965.1 of Bacteroidota bacterium. NCBI lineage: Bacteria > Pseudomonadati > Bacteroidota > Bacteroidota bacterium. The sequence goes on from JACCXN010000084.1 coordinate 5,175, forward strand.
CTGAAAAATTTGCTCAGCAGGGCGCAAATGTTGCTTTTACTTATTTATCATCCGTTGAAAAAGGAAAAGCACTCGAGGAAGAATTGGCTGCATTTGGAATAAAAGCAAAAGGGTACCGTTCCAATGCCGCTGATTTTAAAGCTGCTGAGGAACTTGTGAATTCTGTGGTTGCAGATTTTGGTGCTTTGCATATTGTGGTTAACAATGCAGGTATTACAAAGGATAACCTGTTAATGCGAATGACAGAAGAAGCCTGGGATGATGTGATAAACACCAATTTAAAATCGGTTTTTAATATTACCAAAGCCGCTCAAAGACCAATGCTTAAGCAGCGTTACGGATCTATAATTAATATGAGTTCAGTTGTTGGAGTTAATGGAAATCCAGGGCAATCGAATTATTCAGCCTCAAAAGCAGGGATTAACGGCTTTACAAAATCTATTGCCAAAGAACTTGGATCAAGGAATATACGTTGCAATGCTATTGCTCCAGGATTTATTGAAACAGAAATGACGGCTGCTCTTGATCCTGCTGTAGTACAAAGCTGGAGAGACTCTATTCCATTAAAAAGAGGAGGTACTCCTGAGGATGTTGCAAATCTTACTCTTTTTCTTGCTTCTGATATGTCATCCTACATTACCGGACAGGTTTACAATGTATGTGGTGGAATGTTAACCTGATTTTTTTTCAGCAACTATCAAGGTATTTCTATCCCTGCTTTATGTTTGCTTTTTTATAAGAAAACTCAGCTTCTGCCGTTTGTTTGAAGTCTATTTTATTATTCGTAGTTTTAATAAATTTCCTGTTTGTTCAGGTAACGGTTTTCCGGAAATCTTTTTTTCATTTGAGTTTTATCACTGAATATCCGCTTTGGTTTGTTGTTTTCTGCATGTTGCTCGGTGCTGCATATGCAGCATTACTGTACTTTAAATCATCACTTTTTGAAGCAGCCAATGCTTGGGTTCCAATTTTTATGGCCCTCTTTAGATTTACAAGTGTTTCAATTCTTTCCTTTTTGCTCCTGGGCCCTTTACTCAGAACTGTTTTCAGAGAAATAGAAAAGCCCATTATCATTATTGCCCAGGATAATTCCGAATCGGTTTGTATAGGCAAAGATTCTTCTTATTATAAAACCCAATATAAGGAAAAACTAGAGGAACTAATTGCAAAATTTGATGATTCCTTTGATATTAAAACATATTCCTTTGGAAGTTCCATTTCTCAGGATTTAAGTTTTAATTATACAGATAAAGAAACGGATTTTTCTGAATTAATGGAAGAGATAAATACCCGTTATAGCAACAGAAATGTTGGGGCGCTAATTATTGCTTCAGATGGTTTATACAACAAAGGGATGAATCCACTTTATACATCCCAAAAGTTTAATTTCCCTTTTTATGCCATTGCCCTTGGTGATACTGCAATTAAAAAAGATTTGGTACTTGCTAAGGTTGCTCACAACAGAATTGCCTATTATGGTAATTCTTTCCCCCTGGAAATTCAGGTTGATGCAAAACAACTGGATAAAAAAGAAACAATGCTTACTGTTTCAAAAGGAAACAAGGTTCTTTTTTCTCAGAAGATTAGTATAAACAATCAAAAATATAGTGTAACAGTCCCTGTAATGCTTGAAGCAAAGGAAATTGGCATTCAAAAATACAGTGTTAAATTAAATAATCTGGAGGGTGAGATCACTTATGTAAACAACCAAAAGGATGTTTTTATTGATGTTCTTGATGGAAGGCAAAAAGTGCTAATACTTGCAAATTCTCCCCACCCTGATATTGCCGCACTTAAATTCAGTATTGAATCAAACGACAATTATGAAGTTGTTTTTTCTTTGGCTTCCGATTTTAAGAAATCTATTAAAGAATACAACCTTGTAATTCTTCACCAGATCCCCTCCTTAAATAATCCTGCCGCTGCCATTCTTGATGAATTGGAAAAACTTGATATACCAAGGCTGTATATTTTGGGTAATCAATCTTCATTGAATCATTTTAATGCACGTAATGTTGGTTTAAACATTGTTGGCAGCCCTGGCAAACAAAATGAGAGCCAAGCTTTAATCGTTGATAACTTTAGTGTATTTTCTTTGAGTGAGCAAACCCTTAAAGCCATTAAAAAGTTTCCTCCTGCACTTGTTCCTTTTGGTAATTATAAAGCTGCTGCATCTAGCTATATTCTTATGAAACAGAAAATAGGTATGGTTGAAACTTCCGATCCTTTAATATTGTTTAATGCTTCCGGTGGTTCTAAAATAGGTGTGTTTACAGGAGAGGGCATTTGGAGATGGCGCATTGTAGATTATGTTGAAAATGAAAATCACGATGCCTTCAATGAATTAATCAGTAAAACAATTCAATATCTTGCCATGAAAGTGGATAAAAATCACTTCAGGGTAATAAGTAAAAATAATTTTTATGAAAATCAGCCTGTGGAGTTTGAAGCCGAACTATACAATGATATTTACGAACTTATTAATGAACCTGAAATAGCAATCAACATTATAAATAACCAAAACAATAAATATCCTTTTGCATTCAGTAAAACTTCAAATGCATATAAACTCAATGCCGGACTTTTTCCCGTTGGTGAATATAAATATGAAGCTAAAGTTAAAATAGGGGAAAAGGTTTTGATTCAGTCCGGAGAATTCAGTGTTAGTGCACTGCAAATAGAATCACTTGTAACAGAAGCAGATCATCAATTACTTTATAGTTTAACAAAAAAACAGGACGGGGAAATGGTTTATCCATCCGAATTATTAAACTTGTTTCAACTCATCAAAACCAGGGAAGATATTAAACCTGTTTTTTATACACAGGAGCGCCTGAATGAACTGATTAATTTTAAATGGGTTTTCTTTTTAATTTTAATGCTTATTTCCTTTGAATGGTTTTTAAGGAAAAGAAACGGAGCTTATTGATTTTTTATCTACAGCAAAGAAACTTAGCCTGTATTGGGTTTGTTTTTCGGTTTTTGATAATAAGAGCAAAGTGTTGAAAGCGAATACTTTTTAAATTTTTAGTTCAGCCACTTCAATAACTTCACCAGCCAGTAAATTTTCAAGATGAATATTTCCAACGCGCACCCTTACAAGGCGAAGTGTAGGAAAACCCACTGCTGCAGTCATTTTTCTGATTTGCCTGAATTTTCCTTCTTTAATGGTAATTGAAACCCAGCAAGTAGGGCCATGTCTGTCATCTCTTATTTTACGACCACGCTCTCCGAAAGCGGGAAATTCATTGAGTTTAAATGCAGTGCAGGGCAGGGTTTGATATTTAATATTTCTGATTCCTATTTCAACTCCCTGTTTTAACAAGTCAATTGCCTTGTTTGTTATAAGTCCATCCAATTGTACGTAATACTCTTTTTCTATTTTATTGCTACAAATATTGGCACTTACTTTACCGTTTGTGGTTAATAAAAGCAAGCCTTCGCTTTGTTCATCAAGTCGGCCAATTGACATAGTTTTTTCAGGGAAATTATACAATTCACCTAGTAATTTTTTCTTCTTTTTTGATTCCAGCACAAACTGGCTTAGGTAGCCAAAAGGTTTATGAAAAATAAAATGCCTATGAATCATAAACTGGAATTGTGAAAATAGTATTCAGGAAATTTACAGAACTAATTAGGTATATAGCAGCGAAGGTAAAAGAAATTACAAAAGTTTCAAATTGTTTAAAGCCCAGTAATTGCTCTTAATTGTTGAATAATAAAAAAAGCAATTATTCTTTAATAGATGAATGGCAGTGGTGAATTTCCCTGTTTGTTTGATTTTAATTATGAGCAGGATGTTTCATTTTATATATTTCAGTAAATTTTATTTGATCTGAAAAATTGTAAATAATCGATGTTTTTTTGAAATACAGTTAATTATCAATATTTTCACCCCTTATTACCATTCTACCTAGTTTTTAAATTTATTATAAATACCGAATCATGTTTAATTTCAAAGCATATTTTCCTAAAACGCTAAGTCCTTCCTTGATAATTTCAATGCTTGCAGTTTTTTGCCTGTTTTCCTTAACTGAAATTCAGGCTCAGGCTAAATATGAAATAACTGCTAATCTTGAAAAAGTAAAAAAGGATAAGGTAAAAGTAATTGTTAAAACCCCTATAGTAAAAGAGGACAAGGTTTCATGGATTATGCCTTCAGTAATTCCTGGTTCATATTCTTTGAAGGATTTTGGAAGATTTATTGAAAATTTTATTGCTTTTGATGAAAAAGGAAAAAAATTAAAAGTAACAAAGGAGGGAAATAATGTTTTTCATATTGAGGATGCAACTCGTCTTAGTCGCATTGAATATTTGGTTAACGATACCTGGGATGCTTCAAATGACAATTATATTTTTCAACCCGGTGGTACCAATATAGATGCAGGTAAGAGTTTTGTTATAAATCATCAGGGATTTTGGGGTTATCTGGAAGGATATAAGATGTTGCCCTATGAAATAAGTATATTAAAACCAGATAATCTTTTTGGATCTACGGCCCTGGAAATTAAAAATATTTCCTCAAACATGGATATTCTTTTTGCCAGTGATTATGTAAAGCTTGTAGATAACCCGGTTATGTACAGTATACCCGATACTGTAAGTTTTATGAGTGGAAACACTAGAATTGTAGTTTCGGTATTTTCAGAAACAGGTGTTGTTAGGGCCGAAAAAGTAAAAGAATATCTAGTTCCCCTTGCCACATCCTTAACTGATTTTTTCGGGCAAATGCCTGTTGACAAATACTATTTTTTAATGTATTTCCCCGAATATGTTCAGAAAAAAGATAAAAAACTTGGAATTACCACCTATGGCGGATACGGTGCCTTAGAACATTCATACAGTTCATTTTATTTTTTACCGGAATTCAATAATCCAGAACGGGTAAAATCTATGGTGTTGAGTATTGCTTCACATGAATTTCTTCATATTTTAACCCCTCTGAATATTCATAGCCAGGAAATAGGTGATTTTAATTTCAGGGATCCAAAAATGTCAAAGCATTTATGGATGTATGAGGGTGTTACTGAATATTTTGCTGATTTAATCCAGGTAAGGAATAAATTCACTACTTACGAAGAATTTAAAACTGAAATAAAAGCAAAAATAAATAAGGCCGCCACCTATCCTGATGTTTCATTTACTGATATGAGTCAAAATATTTTGACAGATCAATATAAGGAAATGTACAGCAATGTTTACAGTAAGGGAGCCTTATTAGGGTTCTTGCTTGACATTAGGCTTCAGGAACTTAGCAATGGGAAACAAAGCCTTAAAGATGTTATGCTTGATTTGTCTAAAAAGTACGGACCCAATAAATCATTTAAAGATGATGAATTAATAGATGAAATAATTTCCATGACTTCTCCTGAAATAAAACACTATTTTGATAATTATGTTATTGGAAATAAACCGCTTCCCTATGCTGAATATTTCAATAAAATAGGATGGAGGTTTATTGAATCAAGACAAGATAGTATGAAAACATTTGGAAAAATAAGTTTTACCTATGATGCAAAAAAAGAACAATTCCTGGTAATGAATTCCAATATAAAGGAAAATGCTTTTGGCCTGGAAAATGGGGATGCAATTTTGTCGGTAAATGATCAAGCCCTTACAATTTCTAATTACAATGAGCTGTTGAATCCCATTATTGAAACCAGAAGTTTGCAGGAAATAACTTTAGTATATAAAAGAGGTTTAGATACTTTAACTTCAAAAGCAATTCCTAAATCTGTTATGGTAGAAGTAAAAAATATAATTGAATTTATCCCTAATCCAACTGAAAGTCAACTCCAACTTAGAAACTCATTGCTTGGATTTTAGTATTATACCAGCTATTTTTTTAGATTTTTATATGTGCAAAAGAATGTGTTTTATATTTCATGGTTTAATATGAGGTATATAATTCTGTTTTTTATTTTCATTGCTTTAAATAATGTTCATGCACAGGAAAAAAAGAACTTGCATGCACATCGTATTTTGCAGTCTCCCAGAATTGATGGAGTTCTTGATGAAGAAGCATGGATTGATGTTTCTATTGCTCGAGATTTTATTCAAAATGAGTTGAAACCTGGAAACCTTTGCTCTCAACCTACAGAAGTTAAGCTTCTTTATGATGATCAGGCTTTATATATTGGCGCCACCCTTTATGATGTATCCCCTGATAGTATTCTAAGAGAACTTAGCAAAAGGGACACGGAGGGAAATACGGATCTTTTTGGAATTATAATTGACACTTACCAGGACGGAATTAATGCCTTTGGCTTTTTTGTAACACCTTCAGGAGTTCAGCTTGATGCCCGATATTCATCCAATGGTCAGGATATGGAATGGAATGCAGTTTGGGAGAGTAAAGTTCAAATAAACGAAAATTCGTGGGTTGTAGAATTGAAAATTCCTTATTCTGCATTGCGCTTTTCAAAGGCTGAAATACAAATCTGGGGTGTTAATTTTATCAGGAGAATAAGAAGGCACAGGGAAACAAGTTTTTGGAACCATATCGATCCTGCCAGGGATGGATTCGTAAATCAATTTGGCGTATTAACCGGAATTGAAAAGATAGTTTCTCCCATTCGCTTATCACTTACCCCTTATATTTCAGGGTATACCAATTTTGTAAGTACGGAAAAGAGAAATTTTTTAAATAAAACTTCTGTACTTTCTGCAACCACATTTAATGCCGGAGCCGATATTAAATATGGAATAAATGAAAGTTTTACTCTTGATATGACATTGGTGCCTGATTTTGGCCAGGTTCAATCGGATAACCTTGTTTTAAATCTATCTCCCTTTGAAATTCAATTTAATGATTTCAGGCCCTTTTTTACAGAAGGAACAGAATTATTTAACAGGGGAGGCTTATTTTATACAAGAAGAGTAGGAGGCGAGCCCTTTGGTTATTATTCTGTTAATAATGAAGTAAAAGAGGGCGAAAAATTAATAACAAATCCTTCAACCACTCAAATGGTTAATGCTACTAAAGTTTCTGGCAGAACAAGTTCAGGATTGGGAATTGGGATATTTAATGCAACTACCTTAAATGCATTTGCAACTATTGAGGATACTGAAGGGGAGCTTCGCAATGTATTAACATCACCCTTAACCAATTATAATGTTGTTGTATTTGATCAATCCTTAAAAAACAATTCCTATGTTAGTTTTGTAAACACCAATGTTTTACGTGAGGGAAGTTATTATGATGCAAATGTAACGGGAGCTCAATTCCGCTTAATGGACAAAACTGTTACTTATGCTTTTGGAGGGAATGCAAATTTAAGTCAGAAATACAATACAGGCTTAATTAAACCGGTTTTAGGCATGGCCTATGATGTTAATTTTGCAAAAACAAGCGGGAATTTTCTATACTACCTGAATCAAGGTTTAAAAAGTGACACTTATAATCCCAATGACCTGGGCTTTTTAATGATGAACAATCAGGTTACCTACTATGGTGGGATGGAATATAACATATATAAGCCTTTTTGGAAGTTGAATAATATTTTCACGAATCTTGGTTTTTATTATTCCCAGTTATATCAACCCAATGTATTTCAAGATTTTAATATTAACGGATCAGTCCGAACGACTATTACAAAGAAATTCTTAAGTACTGGAATGAATATAAAGTTAGAACCCATTGTAACCTATGATTATTTTGAAGCACGAACACCAGGAAGGTTTTATGTTTTACCAGAAAATATAAATGGAGGCTATTGGATTTCATCTGATTACAGAAAAAAACTTGCTCTTGATATAAATGCAGCAGCAACAAAATTCAACGAAACAGACCGAATTAATTATAATTATAGCATTTCCCCACGTTTTAGGGCAAGTAATAAATTGTTTTTTGTTTTTAGTTATTATTACGAAAACAAAAAGAATGATGTAGGTTATGTGAGCAAACCGGAGGAAAAAAGGATTATTTTTGGAATAAGAAATGTGCAAACAGTAATAAATACCCTTACAACTACTTATACCTTTACAAATAGAATGTCATTGTCATTAAGAGGAAGGCATTACTGGTCAAAAGCAGAATACATGGATTTTAAATTATTAGCGGATGATGGCACATTAAAAAATGACATTTACAAGGAACACAACAATGTAAACTTTAATGCTTTCAATATTGATTTAGTTTATGTTTGGAATTTTGCACCTGGAAGTGAAATGACATTAGTTTGGAAAAATGCTATTCTAAACAGAGAAGCTGAAATTCACAGAAACTATTACAATAACCTGAAAAACACTTTAGAATCTCCTGAACTTAACAGTATATCCATTAAATTACTCTATTATCTGGATTATTTAACCATTAAAAGTGCAGCAAAGCGAAAGTAGTAAAATATATTTTCACCCTAAGCACTATTATTTTAAGATAAAATATTGACTTTGTATTATTGGAAAATCATGGTCGATTTCTTCCTTTAAACAGTTGTTTTTATAAAATCCACAAAACATCCTTTTTCTTTTAATTTATAAAACAACCAAGGATAAAAAATAGACACTTCTATCTTAAATATACCAATACTTATTTCGAAATGCAATGAGTAAAGGGATATTTTATACTCGGTTTAATTAAATATCCATCCCTAATTCTATCCTTTGAAATTAGAAAAAGATATAGCCATTACTACATTAGACGATATTTTCCTCTTGAATTTTTTCAAAATTTCATTTTGAGGATAATTTAGCCTATGATTGCTGTTATGACAAAAAAGGCAAACAAAGAAGAGTGTTAATTACTCAATGAAAAATTTCAATTTGTTTACCTTCATTATTGATTTTGCAAAACGGCCTGGAAAATGATAAAACTTCTACAGTTTGCCTTTAAATAATGAATTCAAACAAATATAACAATAAAAAGGGAATGGTTTTTTTGAGGAGGCAGCTCTGAAATTAAATGATTAGAAAATGATGCATTGATTTGCAGTATTTTCTAAGAATTACAGAAGCTTAATTAATAAAGAACAAATCCTTAAACAGTCTTGACTTCCTTTGCTTGCGCTCTTTGCTTAAAAATTTTTCATTTGCCAAAGCAAAAGATTCTGTTTCAGAGAAAAAAATAGTAAAAACAAATATAGAAATCTAATTATTAGCAATCCATACTCCCTTTACTGCGCTTTTGCATGAAGCATTCCATTAATTGCGAACACTATACTATTCTTTTCCCCAAATAATTCATATAATCCTTCTTAATATCTTCAGTATTTCTAATTTTGCACAAGAATAAACCAACCTGTTTTCACAACAGGGTTTTTGCTATTATTAACCATTCACATTGCTTGTGGAATATTTTAAATAAAAAAACAAGATGGAAAAAACATCCAAAATCATTTACACCCTTACAGATGAAGCCCCAGCACTGGCAACCTACTCCTTTTTGCCAATTGTAAACACCTTTACAAAGGCAGCAGGCATTGTAGTTGAAACAAAAGACATTTCACTTGCAGGCAGAATAATTTCAAATTTTCCTGAATGTTTATCGAATAGTCAAAAGCAAAATGACGAATTGGCTTATTTAGGACAATTAGCTAAAACCCCTGAAGCAAATATTATTAAACTGCCTAATATTAGTGCCTCCATACCTCAATTATCTGAAGCCATTAAAGAATTGCAGGATCAAGGATATAAAATTCCAGACTATCCTTCAAATCCTAAAACAGATGAAGAAAAGGAAGTAAAAGCCCGCTATTCAAAAATATTGGGAAGTGCTGTAAACCCAGTTTTAAGGGAAGGTAATTCAGACAGAAGGGTGGCCGGCCCAGTTAAGGAATATGCTAAAAAGAATCCACATTCCATGGGTGCCTGGTCAAAAGATTCCAAAACTCACGTTGCACACATGAACAGTGGAGATTTTTATGGAAGCGAACAATCGGTGGTTATAGGGCAAAAAGGGGATGTGAAAATTGAATTTATTGACCAAGATGGAAATACAGAAATATTAAAAGAAAAATTATCCTTGCTTTCCGAAGAAGTAATCGATGCTTCTGTTATGAGCAAAAATGCCCTTAGAGCATTTTATGAAACAGAAATAGAAGATGCAAAAAAGTCAGGTATATTATTATCTCTGCATCTTAAAGCAACAATGATGAAAGTGTCTGATCCTATTATGTTTGGACATGCTGTTACTGTGTATTTTAAAGATGTATTTGAAAAACATGCCTCTGTTTTTCAAATACTAGGAGTTGATGAAAATAATGGACTAGGTGATGTATATACTAAAATTCAAAATCTACCAGTAGATCAAAAAGCAGCAATAGAGGCCGATATCAAGGAAGTTTACAAAAACCGTCCTGAGTTAGCTATGGTTAATTCAGATAAGGGAATTACCAATTTACATGTACCCAGTGATGTTATTATTGATGCTTCTATGCCTGCCGCTATACGTACTTCAGGAAGAATGTGGGGATCTGATGGTAAACTGCATGATATGAAGGCCATGATTCCAGACCGTTGTTATGCAGGAATTTATGATGAAATAATTACTTTTTGTAAGGAAAATGGTGCTTTTGATGTTACAACCATGGGCACAGTTCCTAATATTGGCCTTATGGCTCAAAAGGCCGAAGAATACGGTTCACACGATAAAACCTTTAAAATTGCAAAAAGCGGGTTCGTGAGCGTTACTGATTTTTCAGGAAAAAAATTAATGAAGCATAAGGTTGAAGAAGGAGATATCTGGAGAATGTGCCAGACAAAAGATTTACCAGTTCAGGACTGGGTTAAATTGGCAGTTAAAAGAGCAAAAGCAACCCAAACACCTACAATTTTTTGGCTTGATAAAAACAGGGCACACGATGCAAACCTGATTGAAAAGGTAAATAAATATCTAAAAGACCATGATACTGCCGGTTTAGACATTAAAATTATGTCACCTGTAGAAGCAATGCGTTTTACCTGTGAAAGAGCAAAAGCAGGTAAAGATACTATTTCTGTAACAGGCAATGTTTTACGTGATTATTTAACCGATTTATTTCCTATTCTTGAATTGGGTACCAGTGCAAAAATGCTTTCAATTGTTCCGTTATTAGCAGGTGGAGGCCTTTTTGAGACAGGTGCTGGTGGTTCAGCACCAAAACATGTTGAGCAATTTCTAGAAGAAAATCATTTAAGGTGGGATTCCCTTGGAGAGTTTTTAGCCCTGGCTGTTTCTTTAGAGGATATGGCTTACAAAACTCAAAATGAGAAAACCCAGCTTTTAGCCGAAACTTTAAATAAAGCAAATGGCAAATTCCTTGAAAACGATAAATCTCCCTTACGGAATGTAGGCGAATTGGATAACAGAGGCAGTCATTTTTACCTTGCTTTATATTGGGCGCAAGCCCTTGCTGAACAAAGCAAAAACATGGAACTTCAACAAAAATTCAGAAATTTGGCAATAGCACTTTCTGAGAATGAATCTAAAATTGTGGAAGAATTAAATACAGTTCAAGGAAAACCTGTTGATTTGGGAGGATATTATCATCCTGATGCTGTTAAAACAGAAAAAGCAATGCGTCCAAGTGCAACGCTAAATACCATTCTTAATACTTTTTAAGGTATAAATAATTAGTTAAAAAAGGCTGCTCGATTTAGTTCGAGCAGCCTTTTTTGCTATTTTGTTTTTTAATTATGCCTGAATTTATTTTGTCCTGTTTTTAAAAAAGTTTGTTTTAGTCCAAAGCCCTTCTGTTGAAAAGAATATATCCGAAATGAAACAGAAAGCTCCAGGGTTCTTCTTGTTTTTCATAATAATTTACACTTATGGAAAGTGGACCTACAGGAGTATGGTAAACAAAATTTGTTGATCCAAGAAAACTTCTTGAACTAAAAGCCAAGCCATATGCAGCAGTTTGATCTTCTTGTCTTATGATTTCTTTATAAGGTTGAAATACATAAGCTTCAATTCTAAAATCCATGTTTTTACGTATACTAAAGATTTTTTTTAACCCAAAGGCCCCATATTTATAGGCCCTGAACTTTTCGAGGAATATAGTTTTGGTTTCCGGAGTGGGGGAGAATGCAGGAGCTGCAAGAATAGTTCCTGTATAATTGTGAAAAAAGGGTTGATTTGAATAATTAGCTTCCACATAAACCCCAAATTTAAATCGTCCGTTTTTGTTGAAATAATTGTCAAAAACAAGTCTGAGTTGTCCCCATTCATGAATTCCTCTATATGGAAGTTCGGCAATGGCTGTTGAACCTGGTTTTGTAAATTCTTCACCATGAATAAATCTGGCACCAAGGTTAAAAAAAGATCCCTCACTTGCATATTGCTTTCTGTTAAGTGAATTTCTCTCGTAGGCTAAACTATAGGTAAATAAATTAAAGGTTGTTTTATCTGCAGTATCAGAAATTGAAAATTGCCTAATCTGATAATATTCATTACGAAGGTTTCCATAGGTGAAGCCGCTTTTAAGCATTCCTTTATTTGAAACAGGAAGAGCAATAATAGCATCAGCATATTTCTCATTTTGAATCAAATAAGAGGGTTTTACATCTTCAAAAAAGGCACTGCTGCTTTTAAAAAAGTCCCATCTGTTAAGTGTAAAAGCAGTTTCAATAAAAAAGGGCAAACGGGAAGTAAAATCTATCCTTGCTTTTACCTGACCAGAGCCATATAATTTACCAAAATATGAATTTGCTGAAAGTGTTACTGCTTGATTGCCCAAATAATTGTATTGAAGCCCAACAAATCCCTGGTTTATTGCCCGGTTAGAAATATTTCCACCAAAATGGGTGATGATTTCTCTCTCTTTTTTAATTTTTAAATAAAGATCATAATTGTTGGATTCTGGTATATATACTGCTATAGGGTAAATTGCATTGATTTTATCATCCGTTATTAACCTGTAATAATGCTTTTTAAGGCTCTCATATTCAATTTCTTTTTCTTTTCTTAATAGAATTCGTTTTACATAATTTGATTGTTTTTTATTTAATCCATTTATGTGAATATCATTAAAAACAAGGGAAGGAATTTTATTTCTGAATTCAGCTCTTTTTTGATTAAGTTCTACATTGTCTGTTCTGCGTTGAATAGAGGATTTAATATTTTCAATATGCACCAATGCTTCCTTGTAGCCTTGATCAATGATTATTTGAGGGTCATCAAAATTAAATAGTGAAATATCTGTTTTGGGTTCAATCATAATCCCATTTTCGCAAAGAGTACTGTAATTGGTAATGTTTACCAACATACTTTTTATTTGGGAAATAAGATTGTCTTCCTCCGGAGGAGCCAAATTCCCTGAAACGCTGCTACCAATGACTATATCTGGAAAAAAATCACTATACATTACATCCGAAGGAAAATTATTGTACAATCCCCCGTCAAAAAGCATTTTATCATCAATACAAACTGGTTGCAAATAAAAAGGATAGGACATGGAAGCTCTTACTGCCTGGCTTAGATTCCCTGTACTGAATATTACCTGTTTTTTAGATACCACATCAGAAGCAACACAGCGAAAAGGAATAAACAAATTATTAAAATTATTGCCAGCCACTGCACTAGGGCCTGATAACTGTTCTAAAAGAGATAAATCAGCGGAAATTGGCGAAATAAGGTTGGTTGGCAGGGAGGTTTCAATATGTGAGTTTGGTGAAAACCTTAAGGTAATCCAGCTGCTGTTGGCATCTTTTTGTTTAAAATAATAAATGTACTTATCATCGATATTACCATAAGCAATATTTCGGAACACTTCTGAATTCACTATTTGTTCCATATACCCAGGGGAATAACCTGCTGCATACATGGCCCCAACTAACGCTCCCATTGAAGTGCCTGTAATATAATCAATTGGGATATTATTATCTTCCAGTGCTTTAAGAACTCCTATATGCGCAAGACCTGCTGCTCCTCCACCGCTTAAAACAACTCCCACTTTTTGAGCATAGATTGAGCCTTGCCATAAAATGGATGTAAGTATTAAAATGATGTAAATGAAAGATTTGATGGGCCTAAAAGTTTTATTTTAACAAAGCTAAAAAAGTTTCGACAGATAACACTCAACTTCCTTGAATTTCTATGCCATTCAAAGGATCAGATGCTTTTTAGTAAATCATTCAAGTACTTTGGAGCAAGGGCCAAACGGCTTCCATACCATGAAAAAAATTCACCATCCACAATTCTTACTTTTGCATTTACAAATTCAAGCTCAAACTCCTTAATATGCTTGTCAGCAAAAGGAAATGGCTCTGAAGAAAGAAAAATCAGATCAACACCCAAATTAGCCAATTCCTTGAAAGTTATTGAGGGATAACGTAATTCATGGTTTTTGAATACATTTACCAGTCCACATTTTTCAAGCATAAAATCTATGAAATTATTAGATCCACTTACCATATAAGGGTCTTTCCATATAAAATAAGCAACCTTGTGTGATTTTGATTCTTCAACAGCTAAAAGTTCAAACTGCTGTCTTATTTGGGTGATTAAGGCCAATGATGCTTCTTCTTTTTGGGTTATTTTACCTAATTTTTGCATCATATCAAATGCATCATCCAATGTATTTATATCACTTACCCATACTGTATAATACTCCATAAGGAATTCAATTTGTTCTTTTTGATTTTCTTCCTTGTTACAGATAATAAGATCGGGCTTGAGCTTTTTTATCTTTCCTAAATCCAGATTTTTAGTACCCCCAACCCGGGTTTTGCTTTGGAATAGTACATCAGGATGAACACAAAATTTAGTGATTCCAACAATTTCAGTGTTTAAACCAATATCCCATAGAAATTCAGTTTGAGAAGGAACAAGTGAAATTATTCTTTCAGGAACTCCATTAATCTGAACTTCCCTTCCTAACTGATCAATATGAATTGTTATTTCTGAAATTCCCATAAAGGCATATAAATTTAAAACTGCTAATTATTAATAAAGAATGGTTCACTACAGGCTTTGATTAATAGAAAGGGAGTAGGTCAAATTGAATTCAAAAACAAAGCCTTACCAATTATTAAAAACTTCGGTAAGGCTTTGTTATCAGGTAATTAAATACAAGTATTATCTGGCAATGGCATTGATCAGATCATGTTTTGTAACTATATGCATAGAATTGTCATCCAGTTTAACAAGCACTGCTGCATTGTTTTTATTAATTAATTTTGAAATATCTTCCATTTTGGCGTTTTTTGAAACAATAGGGAAGGCAGTTTGCATTATTTCTTCAACCATAGATTTTTTCAATTCAGGGTTATCCGTTAGAATTCCCAGTAAATGATTATCACTAATTGAACCTACAAATTCTCCGTTTTTTATCACAGGAATTTGAGAAATATTAAATCTGGTCATTTTGTACATGACTTCAGCCACCGATTGATTAGCATCAGCCGTAATTAACTTTTCGTTTTTATGGTTTTCAATAAGGTCAGTGGCAAGGGGAGATGCTTTTTCCAAAAAACCACGTTCACGCATCCAGTCATCATTGAATATTTTTCCAATGTACCTGCTTCCATGGTCATGGAATATAATTACAACAAGATCATCCTCCTTTAATTGATCCTTCATTTGTAAAAGTCCTGCAACAGCACATCCTGCAGAGTTTCCAACAAAAATGCCTTCTTTTCTGGCTATCTCTCTCGTCATTACCATACCATCTTTGTCGGTTACCTTTTCAAAGTGATCAACAACATCAAAATCAACATTTTTAGGTAAGATGTCCTCACCGATTCCTTCTGTTAAATAAGAATAAATTTCATTTTCGTCAAATATCCCAGTTTCCTTGTACTTTTTAAATACAGATCCATAAGTATCGATGCCCCAAATTTTAATGTTTGGATTTTTTTCCTTAAGGTATTTACCTGCACCGGATAAAGTTCCACCTGTGCCAACACCTACAACTAAATGGGTTATTTTGCCTTCTGTTTGTTCCCATATTTCCGGCCCTGTTTGCTCGTAATTGGCAGCAGTATTTGATAAATTATCATATTGGTTTGGATAATATGAATTAGGAATTTCACTGGCCAGCCTTCTTGCAACTGAATAATAGGAGCGGGGATCTTCCGGTGTAACGTTGGTAGGAGTTACAACCACTTCGGCTCCAACGGCTCTTAAAATATCCATTTTTTCTTTGGATTGTTTATCAGGCATTGTACAAATAAGACGATATCCTTTTACAATACAGGCAAGTGCCAAGCCCATTCCTGTATTTCCTGAAGTACCCTCAATAATGGTTCCACCCGGTTTGATTAGTCCTGCTTTTTCAGCATCCTCAATCATTTTAAGGGCCATCCGATCTTTGATAGAGTTTCCAGGATTAAAAGTCTCAACCTTTGCCAAAACAGTAGCTTTAATGCCTTTTGTTACGTTGTTTAATTTAACTAAAGGAGTATTTCCAATGGTTTCAAGAATATTATTGTAGTACATTTTTGAGTTTTTGTTTTTTAATAAGGTGCAAAAGTAAATAATTATTTCACCCTTATAAATTTTTTTAAATTTCCCCTTGCTTCAGCCTTAAACTTTATCTATACAATTTTACTAAAAAAAGCTGCATCTCTTTTCAGAAATACAGCCTTTAGTAGTGTGTTAAGCATCAATTTTAAATTCCATATGTATTAAAAACATACAATTTAAATTACTGTTGCATTAGTAAATTTATTTTTTGCTGGAATTCTTTATTCTGCTGGTATGCAAGCATAATTTCTTTGTATTCATCAATTTCGATGTTTTTTTCTATAATTGCCTGTTCCATTTCATTCTGCATTTTCTCCTGAATCTCCTGAAAATGACCAATTGCTGTTTCAAATGATTTCATTTCTTTTTCAGTAACATCTAATTCAGCTTCTGGATTTTGTTTAGATTGAGCAATTTCATTGAAACGATCCACCTCAAGATTTTCCTTTTCTACTATTTTCAACATTTCTTGCTCTGTTTTCTGTTGTATAGCTTCTATATTTTTACTTGCCTCAATGAATTTAGTAATGGCTTCTTTAGGAAATTCTGTTTTAACCGGCTCTTTTTCTTCAATTGCTGGCATTGGCTGTTGGGCGAACACAGGCGCAAATATCAATAGGGTAAACAATAGTACGAAAGTTGTTTTTATGTTATTTTTCATGAGTTTTAATTTTTAGGATTATTAATTTAATAAATGTTTTTCAACAAATGATTAAACGGATAAAAAACCACCTAATTGTGTTGGTAATTAAAGCCAGTTGACTTGAAAGAGTTGAAAAGTAAAGGAATTGTGAATTTTTTAAGGTGTTTTAAGAGGAAACCTCAAGAAATTAAAAAACAATTTGCCTGGGAATGGAAAAATTTAAGTTTTTAAAAAAACATGGCAAAAGTAATGTGTTCCTTTCCCAAGTTCAATAAATTTAGCACTCAATTTTTTTTTCTTTTCGTCTGTTTTTAAATTTTCAACTGAACCTAATTGCTTTAACAGGTGTAATTCTACTAATAATGTAGGAGGGAAGCAGTAACATAATTACACAAATAACAAGGGTGCCAAGATTTAAAAATAAAACCTGGGTCCAAACTATATTAATTGGAACAGAAGAAAGGTAATAATTCGCTTCATCGAGTTTCACTATTTTAAATTGATACTGTAAGTAGCAAAGACCTAAACCAATAAGGTTCCCCAAAATCAACCCTTTTCCAATAATATAGGTGGCATTGTATAGAAAAATTTTTTGAATGCTGAAATTCTTCATTCCCAAAGCCTTTAAAATACCGATAGTACTTGTTTTTTCAAGTATTAAAATTAAAAGAGTGGCAATCATGTTAATTCCTGCAACAAGAATCATAAGTGCCAGAATAATTTTGACATTGATATCCTGCAAATCCAACCAGTCAAAAATTTGAGGATTCGCTTCTCTAACTGTTAATGCATTTAAATCATAACCAATTTCTTCATTTATTTCCTCGGCAATCTCATCCATATCATTGTAATCATTTAAAAACAATTCAAATCCGGAAATAAAACTTTGATCCCAATTGTTTAATTTTTGAACATGTTTAATGTCAGAAATCACATAGAGTTTATCAAATTCTTCCAATCCTGTTTGGTATATTCCTGTAATGTTTAACTTTCTAACCCTTGGTGGTTGTTCAATGAAATACATTAAAAGATTATCACCAACGTTCAATTTTAATTTTTTAGAAATATTTTTTGAAATAATTATATCATTTGTAGTGGAGGAATCCGTTACAACAAAAGATTTTCCTTCAATAATTTTATCATTAAAAAAACTCCAGTCAAAATCTTTATCTATGCCTTTAAGCAAAACACCTTCAATATCTTGTTCAGTTTTAATAATCCCAGGCTTTGTGGCATAAATTTGGATATGCTTTATTCCACTGTGCTTTTTTAGCAAAGGTAAAAAGTCCTGGTTTTTGTTTACCGGAGATGATTCAAGAAAATTGTGAGTTTCATAGTGCAATATTTGAATATGAGAACCAAAACCTATAACTTTATCCCGAATCTGAGACTTAAAGCCAGTTACAATAGCAATTGCAATCAACATAACTGCAATTCCCAGTGTAATTCCAAGTACCGCGATTTTGATAATGGGTCTAGACAAGCTGGATCCTTGATTACCCCCTTTAATTATACTGTTTGCAATAAAAAATGATGTATTCAAATTCTGAAAATAAAATAAGCTTGAAAAGCTACTATAAAAAAAGTAAAATTAGTCATTTTATTGCTTTGGTATTTATTCTGTTGGTAAACAATTGGAATATAAATGCACAAACCATTACAGAGTCAAAGTTTAAAGTCAAGTTTTCAGAAGATATTAAAACTGGGGCTGAACTTACGGATCTATATCTGCATCTGTTAAAAGGAAAATCCATTGCTGTGCTGGCAAACCAATCATCTGTAATTGATAAAACTCATCTTGTTGACACCCTTTTAAGCCTTGGAGTACAGGTTAAGAAGGTGTTTTGTCCAGAGCATGGATTCAGGGGAGATGCAGATGCGGGAGAATTAGTAAAAAACTATACAGATAAAAAAACAGGCCTTCCCATAATTTCTTTATACGGTAGCAATAAAAAACCTAAACCTGCTGATTTGAAAGGCATTGATATTGTAGTTTTTGATTTGCAGGATGTAGGTGCACGTTTTTATACCTATATATCTAGCATGCATTATATGATGGAGGCTTGTGCAGAAAACAATGTGAAGTTTATGGTGCTGGACAGGCCTAATCCAAATGGGTTTTATGTTGATGGCCCTGTTTTGGAAGAAAAATATAAATCTTTTGTAGGCATGCATAAAGTACCGGTTGTGCATGGAATGACTGTTGCAGAATATGCCTGCATGATAAACGAAGAAGGGTGGTTGGCTAATGGAGTAAAAACTGATTTGACTTATATAAAAATCCAGGGATATACACACAATGACCTTTATCAACTACCCATTAAACCTTCCCCCAATTTATCAACAATGGAAGCGATTTATTTATATCCATCGCTTTGCTTTTTTGAAGGAACCATTATTAGCGTAGGAAGAGGAACTGAAAAACCTTTTAGGGTAATAGGACATCCAAAACTTGAGAATCAAACCTATAGTTTTACTCCCAAAAGTTTACCCGGAGCATCAAAGAGCCCTCTTTATGAAGGAATTTTATGTAATGGATATGACTTAACTGAAAATGGAAAAAACTTTGTTGTATCAGGACCTAGATTGAATTTACAGTGGCTAATTAGTACTTATGAAGATTCATCTGACAAAACCCTTTATTTTAATTCTTTTTTTAACAGTCTTGCCGGAACAAACAAACTTAAGCAACAAATTTTATCAGGTACAAGTGAACAGGCAATTCGAAATTGCTGGGAGCCCGATTTGATAAAATTCAAACTAATAAGGATGAAATACCTGCTTTATGAGGATTTTGAATAATTGCATTTTTTAAAATTCACTCATTCTTTTTTTGTAAAGCTTACAATAACAAAGTATCGCTAATAAAAAATAACCTTTCTGCTTTAAACGGAAATCTCTAATGGAAAGGCTAAAAAATTACAAGTTTGAAATTATTTTATCCTTTGGATATTTAACAAAATAACTAAATTTTATTTTTTTTGTGTCAGATGAAGGAAGTTTCATTTTCCATGCTATTTTTCCCGTTTCCTTATCAAATGTGCCACCCGATCCTTCTACCAATTCAACTTCTATTTCGCTGCTGGTACTTAAAGGAACCTGATCTTCAATATTGATTTCAATTTCCTGTTTTTTCTTATTTCGTACAATTATTTCATAAGCCTTTGTTTCTTTTGTGTTAATTCCAATTATCTTTTTTTCAGAATAATTTTTGAGTACTTCTCTTAAAACAACAACACTTTTGTCTCTGCCTAGTGAAATATCCAGGGTGTCAGCCGTTTTCATGGTATTCAGATAAGCTTTCCCTACAAATGTTCCATCAAAAAATACATTTGATTCACCTGAAATAAGATTGTATTTATCCCAGCCTGTAATTTTTGCAAGCAAAAAAGCATCTTTATCAAGTTTTGGGGCGCAAAAATAGGTATAAACTGCTGGTAAACTATAGTTTTGAATACCTACAGATTGAGGTTTTGATTCAGATGAAATAGTATAAGGTATGCTAATTTCATACAGTATATTTGTTTGTGTTTCCGAAACCTGGGTATAATCATAAGCATACCCTGCTTCTTTATCAAACTCTATTTCCTCTGATTTGCTATCATATTTTTTTTCCTGGCTTGGTTGACTTCTTGTGGGGGATTCAGAAGCTTTTAGTTTGCTGTTTCTGTAATACTGATTAGGATTGTAAAAAACCAGGCGCCATGGGTTTAATACAGGTTGTGTGCCACTTAAGGTAGGATTTCCTGTGGATAAAATTAATTTTACATTTTTCCATTCATTACCGGTGTTTTGAAAAACATTGGCTCTGTAATCCAATGTAATAGGACTATTGGAATCGCTTGCTCGAATATCATAAACTGGAGACCAACCTGCATTAGAAACATTGTAAGTTAGTGAAACTTTGGCAGTTCCTGGTGAATCAGCAGACACAGTCACAACTATTTCTCCCAGGCTTTTATTTCTTAATGAATTTTGTTCATTGAGTTGATTGTTAACTTTAACTAATTCATCATCTAGTTTTTTCTCTTTTAGTATGCTCTCAAGCGTTTTTGATTTTATTTCAACTAGACGGGTTCTTAAAATTGTTGCAATTTTATCAAGTTCGGCTGCATTAACACCAGTATTGGCCCCGCCAATATTTTTATTTGCTAGCAAAAATGATTCTTCTGCTTCATATACAAACCGAATGTTTTTTTGCAGGCTGATTTTGAGTTGTAAATTTTCAAGTGAATCTTCAAGTAATTTTATTTCTTTCGATTTAGGCTGCTCTGATAAATAATTTGTGTGAAAAGTAACAGCAAGTATAGTGAAATTACCCACTCCCTTTGCCTGAATGCTAATAGGATCAATATAAGGTGATAGATTGTCAAAAACCAAATCATTACTACCGGTAACAATTTGGCAGCTGCCACTGCTTGTAACAGATGCACCGCTTAAAAAAACTGTTACTTCTTTAATATCAGATTTTACTTTAGTTTCATTTTCTTTAGTTATTGCGAATAAATTATAAGTTACAATTAGCAATAAAAGGAGAAGTGATTTTTTCATAAGGGATAATTTAGAAACCATATTGTTAATGCAGCCAAGTTAATTATTTAATGAGCTTTTTGAAAAAAAAAGAAAAAATAGTTTTTCTTTTTTTTTTTTCGCGGTTAAAGAAGTGGATATTTCTTGGTAGCATTGCTATTATTAATCATAATCATTATAAGCTATAGTTTTTCTCATAAATGGTATTTCTTATTTTTTTTTGCCGTTTTTTCAAAAAATTGAGCGCATCGAGTAAGGGTTTTTCTTTTTTATATTGATCCTGAACTCTTTCATTTTGCAAATAATTTTTCATTATGCAAAAAACAGGGCTTAATATGGTTTTGAATGCATTTATTCAAATAATTGCAACTAACTGATTTTAAGTATATTGTAATTTTTTTATTGATTATTTTTCTTTTTGGAGGTTCTTTTGAAGTAGGGCTGTGGTTGAAAAAATTTATTATTAACTTAATTCTACTTATATGATAGCTCAAAAGCAAATTAAAATCGTTGTGTTGGAAGACAGTGAATTTTACAATTCAGTATTAACAAGACAACTTGAAAATTTTACTGAAGAATTTTCCCTGTTGAATAACATCCATTTTAGCATTCAGTCCTATACCCATTCTGAGGACTGCATTAGAAATCTGAAAGAGGATGTGGATATTGTTTTTTCTGATTATTATTTAGGAAATTCAATTACCGCATCAGATATCCTAAAGCATATGAAAGAAAAGTGCAGCTTATGCAAATTTGTGGTATTGTCTCAAACAGAGGATGAATTTATAATTGAAAAACTTCTAAGTGATGGTGCTTTTGCAGTGTTGCATAAAGACAAGGATGCCCTTTCCAAGAGTTGCCTGGTAATTGAGGAAATATTAATTCGATTTCATCAAAAATATTCAGAGTATGTAATCGGTAAATAGCAATACACAACTTTTGGTAAATAAGAATACACAGAAAATGGAAACAAGAGTGCACAGCTTTTAAACTTCAAAGGGGGTACCCCCTTTGAAGTTTAAAAGGATATTTGTCG
>JACCXN010000085.1 GCA_013696965.1 Bacteroidota bacterium
CGACAAATATCCTTTTAAACTTCAAAGGGGGTACCCCCTTTGAAGTTTAAAAGCTGTGCACTCTTGTTTCCATTTTCTGTGTATTCTTATTTACCAAAAGTTGTGTATTGCTATTTACCGATTACAGGTTAAGTAAAGATTTTGAATATCATACTGATACAAGTGAAACTATGATACAATTAGCAATGATTCGACTAATGCTTAATAGAATTAAAAATTAAATTCAAAACAGTTTCTTAATTCTTTTTCAAAAAATGAGTTGAACAAAAAAAATGATTTTTACTATGCTAAACCCTAAGGAACAATAATATTCAGTGAATGGTGGTGAACAAGTATTGTAAGTTTCTTTCCCGGGCTTATCGCCTCACCATCAATATGAGCATTTTCTGATTCATGCTCAATTTGTATTTTTTTTCCTTGAAATGTTTCCACGAATTTTGATTTGTGCAACTGCTTTGTAAAAAGCTTGAAAATTATACCTGGTGCTGCTGTAAGTGGAAATGGTTTAAGCATAGTAATATTCAAAATTCCATCATTTGAGATTGCCATGGGTGAAATATATGCATTGTTACCAAATTGAGAACAATTTGCTACAGTTATTAAAAAAGCATTTTTTTTATATTCAATATTATCAATTGTAATAAAATAATTAAGTGATTTATATCTAAGGAACTCCTTTAATACAAGCTTTGCATAGGTTATAAATCCACGTTTTGCTGATTTATCAAATAAGGCTGCAATATGGGCATCAAAGCCACATCCGGATGTTGTAATAAATAATTTTTCATTTAAGCTTGCAGTATCTGATCTTACAATATTAAAGTTATTAATTACTTGTATAGCCTTATCCATATTTCTTGAAATTCCCCAATGCCGCGCAAACCCGTTTCCTGATCCAGTAGGGATAATCCCCAATGGAACATCCTTTCCAATAAGCATTTTTGAAACCTCATTAATTGTACCATCTCCTCCAACTGCAACTACAAGTGCTGAATTCATATAAGCAAGTGCAGCTAATTCTGTTGCGTGTCCTTTATGAGTGGTATAAATAATTTCAAAATCAAAAATTTCTTTATTAAGACTTCTGTTTAAGGAAATTTCAATGTCTTTTTGTTTTCGATTCCCTGAAATAGGATTAACTATAAAAGTTATTTTTCTTTTTGTCACCGAATGAATTGTTTGTTTTCTATTAAAGCACTATTGTATATTTGAATAATCGCTTTAATTTTCTCTTCCATTGCATCTTTTTCTTGTGAGGGAACAGGTAAAATATTCGTCACTAATAAGCTGTCTTTTGGGAAGTCATAAAAAGCTGTAGACTCAGTTCCATTGTGTAAAAGTACGTGCCTTTTATTCATAAGCTGATAAGTGTCACCAATAAAACTTACGGCAAATCCATTTGTTGTAGTATCAAACACACTTTGTCCAAAAGAAAAATAAGGTTTTTCATAATTTAATAAATGCAATACCGAGGGCATTATATCTACATGTTGCATAATTTTATCCTTATTGCCTTTTAAATCTGAATCTGGTTTGAAAAAAATTATCGGTACATGATATCTTCCAACACTGCTTCCGCCATAATCACTAGCAGGAATCCCAGTATGATCGGCTGTAATTACAAACAAAGTATTTTTATACCAGCTGTTTTCTGAAGCTCTTTGAAAAAATTTTTTCAATGCCATGTCCGAATAACCTATACTGTGATGTATTTCAATATTTCCTTTTTTAAAGGCGTTTTTATATTTTTCAGGAATAATATACGGATGATGGGAAGAGAGCGAAAAAAAGGTACTAAAAAACGGTTCTGTCATGGAGTTTAAATTAGTGGAAAAATATTCAAAAAAAGGTTCATCATATATTCCCCAAATACCATCATAATCAGCACCATTATTTTTTATTTCTGCTTCATATTCACTGCGGCCAAAATATTTATCAAAACCCGCAAGACCTACAAAATCATCAAAACCCATTGTCCCATTATTTCCACCATGAAAAAATGTGGTATAATATCCTTTTTCCTTTAAAAGGCTTGCAATACTTGTAATTTTGTTGGCTGAATAGGAGGATGAAATAAAGGGATTATTCATTAACCCTGGAAGTGAAGCAACAATGGCTGGAATACCCTCAATAGATCTTTTACCATTTGCATAGGCATTAGTGAAAAACAAACCTTCATGAGCAAGAGAATCAAGAAAGGGGGTAAAGGATTCAGATGAGCCATTAAGACCTGTATATTCAGATGAAAAACTTTCCATTATTACAAACACCACATTTAATTTTATAAATTCACCTCCTTGATGTTGCCGGATTGGATTGTAAATTTCCAGTGCCTCTTTATTTGTATAAAATTTTTTAGGCTCAAGGTAATCCGATTCAAAAGTCTTAATAAGCGTGAAGGGAGTGTTAAGTGCTAGGGGAACAAAAGTTCCGCCCACATGTCTTCCTGCAGTAATTATTCCAGCAGGCTTGCCTTGAGTTCCTCCTCGTATTGTTATTACAGAAATTATTAAACCTGCAATTAGCAGAATAGAATGGAAAAGATAATACCTGAAATTAATTTTTTCCTCGCTTTTAATTGGTTTTTCGGTCTTTCTATATAAATATTCCATTATTGCAATAAGAAAAATCCAAATTGCAAGTATATACCAGTAATCACTAATGAATTGAGGTAAAAGATTTTTTATGTCCTCCTTTAATCCAGGTACATTTAAAATATCAGTAGTTGTCCTTTTTAAGGTAAATCGAAAATAAATAATATCCATGCAATTGACAAGAAGTGCAATACTATTTACAAAAAGGAAAATAATTTTCAATGTTTTTTGATAAATAGTGAATTCCCTGAAATGAAATGGAATTAAGGAAAGCAAGATAAATAAAGCATTGGTGGTGGAAACTGAAATAAGATCAAATCTTATTCCTGATAAAAATACCCACAAATCAATATTTTGGAAATGCTGGGTATTGAAGAAATAGAACAAAATTCGGCAAATGCTATACAAAAATAATATTATGCACAGTCTATTAAAGAGTTGTTTAATATGAAAAAGAAAATTATACATGTATTTACTAATGAGAACAACTTTAAATTAATAACATATTAATCCATCTTTCATTGTTAATTTTCTGTCAGCCATATTTGCCAGTTGCTCATTGTGAGTTACAATAACGAAAGTTTGATTAAACTTATCTCTTAAAGTGAAAAATAATTCATGCAATTCTTTTGCACTTTTTGAATCAAGGTTACCAGAAGGTTCATCGGCAAGTACAACTGCGGGTTTATTGATCAGTGCCCTGGCTACTGCTACACGCTGCTGCTCTCCTCCCGAGAGTTCATTTGGTTTATGATGCATTCTCTCCCTTAATCCAAGAAAATCCAATAACTCAATGGCATTTTGTTTTGCCTGTTCCTTTGTTTTTTTTGCAATAAAAGCTGGAATACATACATTTTCAAGCGCAGTAAATTCAGGAAGAAGATGATGAAACTGAAAAACAAAACCAATATTTGCATTCCTGAAATCGGATAAAAGAGAATTATTTAAGGAATTAATATTAACATTATTTATTTCCAGGGAACCAGAGTCTGCTCTATCTAAAGTACCTAAAATATGCAGTAATGTTGTTTTTCCAGCACCAGAGGCCCCCACAATGGAAACTACTTCCCCTGTTTTTATCTCAATATCAACTCCTTTTAACACTTCAAGCGTTCCGTAGGATTTATGAATATTATATGCCTTTATCATTAATTCCATAAGTTTTATCGAAAAAATAGTTAAATATCTTTAGAATTAGCTCTTTTAAGATATGAACAAAAGTAGAAAGATTAGAACAATTATTTGATTATACCGGCAAATAAACTAAATTTGGCCCGTCAAAAAAAATTTAAAGGATGAATATACATGAGTATCAGGGGAAAACTATTTTAAAAGGTTTTGGAGTTGCAATACAAGAAGGTATTGTTGCCGATACCCCGGAACAAGCTGTTGACGCAGCTAAAGAATTACAAAAACAAACAGGAACCGGATGGTGGGTTATTAAAGCCCAGATTCATGCTGGTGGTAGGGGAAAAGGTGGAGGAGTAAAGCTTGCTAAATCTTTAGATGAGATTAAACAAAAAGCCACTGACATGCTGGGAATGCAGCTTGTTACACCACAAACAGGGCCTGAAGGTAAAAAAGTACACAGAATACTTATAGCTCAGGATGTTTACTATCCTGGAGAAAATCCTACTTCAGAATTTTATGTAAGTGTATTACTTAACAGGGAAACCGGTCGTAATATTATTATGTATTCAACAGAAGGGGGAATGGATATTGAAGCTGTAGCCGAACATACGCCCCACCTTATTTTTAAGGAAGAAATTGATCCTAAAGTTGGTTTAATGCCTTTTCAGGCAAGAAAAGTTGCTTTTAATTTAGGACTATCTGGTGAGGCATTTAAACAAATGGTTAAATTTATTAGTAATTTATACAAGGCTTACGATAGCATAGATGCTTCTTTGTTTGAAATTAACCCAGTGCTTAAAACATCAGATAATAAAATAATTGCTGTTGATGCAAAAGTTAATTTGGATGAAAATGCACTTTTCCGTCACCCGGATATTGCCGCTATGCGTGATATAAAAGAAGAAGATGCTACAGAAGTGGAAGCAGGTGAGCATAATCTGAATTATGTAAAGCTTGATGGAAATGTAGGCTGCATGGTAAATGGAGCTGGGCTAGCAATGGCTACTATGGATATTATTAAATTATCAGGTGGTGATCCTGCAAATTTCCTTGATGTTGGTGGTACTGCTAATGCAGAACGTGTTGAAAAAGCTTTTAGAATAATTCTTAAAGATCCAAGCGTAAAAGCTATTTTAGTAAATATTTTTGGTGGTATTGTACGTTGCGACAGAGTTGCACAAGGTATAGTTGATGCCTACCGTAATATTGGAAAAATCCCGGTTCCTATTATAGTACGCTTACAAGGTACAAATGCAGTGGAAGCCAAAAAAATTATTGATGATTCTGGATTAGAAGTACATTCTGCAATTTTATTACAAGAAGCCGCAGATAAAGTTAAAGAAGTATTAAAAAACAATTAACCTTTTTTAAATTTCAAGAGTTATTTAATCACCTTGAAATTTAAAAACTTAAAAGTGTTTTATACAATTAAACTAATTTTAATTAAACTTTTATGCAAAAAATAACTTTCAGTAAAAATACTACCCCATTTTTTCCTACTCTTCAAAAGGCTGTAAATGATTACTTTAAAACCAACAACCTAAAGCCAACCGGGAATAAGAGTCTTTATGCAAAGACTCTTATTTTAATTCCTTCAGCCCTTGCATTATATATTACTCTGGTATTTTTTACACCGCCAGTTGCAATTTCTATTGCTCTTGCAGCTGTATTAGGCCTGATATCAGCAAGTATTGGTTTTAGCGTTATGCATGATGCATGCCATGGGAGCTATTCAACTAAAAAATGGGTGAATGAAATAATCGGCTTATCCTTAAATTGTCTTGGTGGAAATGCTTTTCTTTGGAAACAAAAACACAATGAAATTCATCATACTTATACGAACATTGATGGAGTAGATGAAGATATCGCTAAAATCCCCTTGTTGCGTCAATGTGCAACACAACCCTTTATGAAAATTCATAAAATGCAGCATATTTATATCTTTATGTTATATGGATTCTCTTCAATTATTTGGATTGCTTATATGGATTTTATTAAATATTTCCAGGGTAGAATTCTAAATACACAAATTAGGAATTTAGATACAAAAGAACATGTTATTTTTTGGACCAGTAAAGTTTTGTATGCTGTTGTTTATATTGCTATTCCAATTTACTTTGTTGGATGGTTGCCATGGTTAGTTGGTTTCTTTGCAATGCATTTTGTAATGGGTTTAATGCTAGGTATTGTTTTTCAGCTTGCTCACGTGGTTGAAATTACTCATTTTGAACATATTACTTCTGATTCACTTCATATTGAATCAGAATGGGCAATTCATCAAATTAACACCACTGCAAATTTTGCAAGGAAGAATAAAATTATAAACTGGTATGTGGGAGGTTTAAATTACCAGGTTGAACATCACTTGTTCCCTCGCGTTAGTCATGTTCATTACCCTGCTATAAGTAAAATTGTAGAAAGCGTTTGTAAAGATTTTAACGTTACTTACAATGATTTTCCCACAATGTGGTCAGCAATTGGTTCT
Organism: Bacteroidota bacterium; assembly: GCA_013696965.1. Lineage (NCBI taxonomy): Bacteria > Pseudomonadati > Bacteroidota > Bacteroidota bacterium. The sequence continues at coordinate 6,211 of JACCXN010000085.1, forward strand.
CATTATAGATTTATGAGAGAACTTGGAAAACCCAATGCAATTCAACCACCCTTTGTAAAAAAAGCAGAAGAGCAATTAAGTTACGCCAGCTAAACTAAATAGTCAACCACTTTAGAAAAAAACACCTATACCTTTAAAAAGTGTAGGTGTTTTTTTTACTTTCTTTGTTTTAAAATCAAGTTTACATAAAACAGGCGCTCCATTTCAATAAGCATTTTTTTGACAGAATAATTGGTGTATCATAACGTTGCTGAATCAATTAAAATCTTGGTTTTTAATACCGCAGCTACGGACATGCTATCCGTTATTTCACCATTCATCACCATTTGAAAAAGTTCATCAAAGGGAATTTTTTTAACTTGCAGCTGCTCGGTTTCTTCAGGCTGAGCTTCTTCAAAACTGAGTTGTTGAGCGATAAAAATTACAGCATATTCATCTGAAACAGAATTACTAAGATGCATTTCCTGTATTTGAGTCCATTTTTTTGCTACAATGCCTGTTTCCTCGAGAAGCTCTCTTTTTGCTGATTCCAAAGGACTTATGCTAAGTTTTCCACCTCCCTCTGGTATTTCCCAGCTATATTTATTAATGGGATACCTGAATTGACCAACTATCCATGTGTTAAATTCATCATCAAGTGGAAGTATTCCTATTGCTATGTTTTTAAAATGTACTACTGAATATTCTCCATCATTTCCAGCAGGATTGACAATTTCATGTTTAGTAACATTTATCCAGGGGGAATCAAAAACAGGAGCAATTGATAAAGTTTTCCAGGGATTATCCAGCAATTTTTCTCTGTTCCCATTCTCTTGATTGAACTTATCTACTTTCATGATTTACTTTTTTATTGCATTTTTGATTTTAAATTTAATAATAATTTTCAAATATTAACATTAAATGCTGCCTGTTAAACTAATCCTTTTAAATTTGCCGTTTCAGATAGAAAAGTAGAAATGATTTTTAAAAAAGGAGATAAGGTCAGATTTTTAAATGAGACTGGTGAGGGAATAATCATGGGTTTTGGCAATAAATATGTTGCAATTGTTGAAATAGCTGATGGTTTTGAAATTCCATATCCAGTAAATGAACTGGTTAAAATGGGTTTTGAAGAGGTAAAGCAAGAAACAGTGGCAGAAAGGCCAAAGACGAAAATAGACATTAAGGGAGTAAAGAAAATATTTTTAGAGAAAGAGGAGAAAGGAATACGAAGGGATGTTTCAAAAAAGCATAGAAAAAACATTGAAGTTGTTGAGGAGATAGATCTTCATATTGAACAATTAATGGATAATTTCAGAGGAATGAGCAATGGCGAGATAATTCAGGTTCAGCTAAGCAGATTTGTTAACCATCTTGAGGCAGGGATAAAAAACAGGACCAATAAAATAGTATTTATTCATGGGGTTGGAAATGGCGTTTTAAAAGCAGGAATAAGAAATATTCTGGATGGATATTCCAATTTAGTTTACCATGATGCCTCCTATGCCAAATATGGATTTGGAGCTACAGAGGTAATTATCAAATATTAATAATAAATAAACTTTAATTTATTAAGGTTATACAATGATTTTGCAGGCCGTTCTATCGCTACGCAGCAATGCGGAGAGGAAAGTCCGGGCAACATAGAGCAACGCGCTTCCTAACGGGAAGGATTTGGGGTTAAACCTGAATACGGAAAGTGCCACAGAAAATAACCGTCTCGATTTATCGGGATAAGGGTGAAAATGTGAGGTAAGAGCTCACAACTTTGGTAGGTGACTACTAAGGGGGGTAAACCCTGCGTGTTGAAAGACCAAATAAGCCGGAGCATGTTCATTTATTTGAACATTAAGGGTTGCTCGCCTGATTCCGGTGGGTAGGTCGCTAGAGCCTGGAGGCAACTCCTGGCCCAGATAAATGATAGAACTCGACAGAATCCGGCTTACAGGCCTGCAATTTTTTTCAAATGCTGTTATTCAGCTTTTCCCCCTAAAGGGTTTTACTAAAACCTTCCGATTTTCGGAAGGTTTTTATTCTTTCTTTTACCTGTTTTTTTATCAAAGCTAACTTGCTTAAAATTAAATAAATCCATAAATGATGCTAGAGTAAACTTTTTGTAGTACTTTTGCAGACTTTATAAAAAATATATAATATAATGAATAATTTTGAATCGTTAGGAATTAACGAAAAACTTTTAAAAGCTGTTGCAAGTTTAGGATTTGAAAAGCCTTCACCAATCCAGGAGCAGGCGATTCCAGTTTTACTGGACAAAGATACAGATCTTGTAGGATTAGCCCAAACGGGCACAGGTAAAACAGCTGCCTTTGGACTTCCACTTTTACAAAAAGTAGATTTTACAAGTAGAGATACTCAGGCAATTATACTTTGCCCAACAAGAGAATTGTGTGTGCAAATCACTAAAGATCTTGGGAATTTTGCCAAATTTATTGAGGGAACAAATATAGTTCCGGTTTATGGTGGCGCAAGTATTGATACTCAAATAAGACAAATATCACGTGGTGCGCAAATTATTGTGGCAACACCAGGTAGAATGGCAGATATGATCAATCGTAAAAAAGCTGACCTTTCAAAAGTTAGATGGGTAGTTCTTGATGAAGCAGATGAAATGCTTGATATGGGTTTTAAGGATGAATTAGATATTATCCTTGGTAAAACTCCTCAAGAAAAAAACACTTGGTTGTTTTCAGCTACAATGGAGGCTTCTGTTGCCCGCATTGCTTCAAATTACATGAATAATCCAATAGAGGTTTCTGTTGGAGGTAAGAATGTAGGTGCTGCTAATATCAGTCATGAATATTATGTAGTTCATGCAAAAGACAGGTTTGCGGCATTAAAAAGACTTGTGGATTCTAATCCTGATATTTTTGGTCTTATTTTTTGCAGGACTCGTATGGAAACTCAGGAAATTGCGGAAAAATTAATAAAAGACGGATACAGTGCAGATGCTTTGCACGGGGATTTAAGCCAACAGCAAAGAGATAAGGTAATGAGCCGTTTCAGAAGTAAGTCAATTCAGCTTTTAATTGCTACAGACGTTGCTGCAAGAGGTATTGATGTTGAGGCTATCTCACATGTTATACATTATAGTCTGCCAGATGATATTGAAAATTATACTCATAGGAGTGGACGTACTGCAAGAGCTGGTAAAACAGGAATTTCCATGGCCATCATTAATATGAAAGAAGTTGGTAAAATCAGGGAACTGGAACGCAAACTTAAATCTAAATTCGAGAAAAAATCTATTCCAACTGGTTTTGAGGTAGTGGAAAAACAATTGTTTTCCCTTGTTAAAGAAGTTCATGATGTTAAGGTAAATGAAGAAGAAATTAAGCCTTATCTGGACAAAATTTTAATTGAATTAGGGGAACTCTCCAAGGAAGAAATCATTAAACGTTTTGTTAGTATTGAATTTAACCGTATGTTAAATTACTACAAAAACGCCCAAGACCTTAATGCTGATACTTCAAGAAGTACATCTAAAGAAAGAGGAGAAAGGGGAGAAAGAAGTTCTGCTTACACCCGTTTTTTCATTAACCTGGGAGTATTTGACAATATAAATAAATCAGCAATTTTACGTATTGTATGTGAAGGAACTGGCTTAAGTGGTCAGGATATTGGAAGAATAGATGTTAAGGATAGCTTTTCGTTTTTTGAAGTAGATTCAAGTAAGGCCAATGTTGTGATTGAAGAATTAAATAAGGATACTTATGACGGAAGAGAAATAAAAGTTGAAGTATCATCAGCTGGACGTGAAGAAGAAAGCAGAGGAAGAGGCAGAAGCAGTGGAGGAGGATTCGGAGAAGGAGGGGCAAAGAAATCATATGGCAAAAGTGGCGGTGGCTATAAAGGCGGAGGAGGAAGTTCTTATGGAAGCAAAGCAGGAGGAAGTGACTCTTATTCAAAGAAAAAAGATTACTCTTCTGATAAAAAGAGTGGTGGGGGTTCTGGAAGCAGAGAAGGTGGAAAACGCAAAAGAATCAATAAATAACAATTGATTTTTTACTTTTTAAATTTAAATCAGAAATTGAATTTTTGAAATTAGAAAAAATGCCATACTTACTTTAAGTATGGCTTGCACACTTATAGTAACCTTTTGCTCACATTGCTAAAAACAACTGAAACGGAAATGGTCTTTCTCATATCTGGCAAGCTTTTGCAGATTACATCTATTTAATTATTGCACCTGATAAAATTCCTGGAAAATCCCGAGAAAGACTGGTTGAAAGAAGGACTGAAACAAATGAAAATCAAGTTCAGTTCAGGCTATGGAGGCTTACTTTTAAATTTAGACTTATTAGTCAGCAAAATCAGGGATAAGAATGGAATAATTATTTACTTTTGATTTATATCGGACAGTAATGTTTCTTTTATATATTTTTCTTAAATGCCTGCTCAAATGAGATTTTATTTATTTTAGAATCTAACCAGGAAATGATATCCAGATTTTCCAACATACTTTTTTCCATAGGGTCCTGTACAATTATTTCTAACTCTTTTTTCAAGACTTTAAATGATTTTAATATTTCAGATTTAGAATTCAAATGAGTTGACTTACGAATATAATCCAAAATATGATTTTCCATTTTATATAATTTATTGCTTTTACTCAAGAACCTAATGGTTGATTTTATTATATACCCTATTAAATCATTTTTTAATTCATAATGCAGTAAAAGATTCATAACTCTTGCCAAGCTTTGAATTTCGTGTCTTAAATCAGATCCAGATATATTAATAACCATGTTTATTCTTGACAATGATTTTGTGTGTTGCCCAATTGCAAAATAAAAATAGGCAATATTATAATTGAATATTGCTTGAGATTGAAGGTCAATTTTATCCTTATACTTTTCTAAACCCTCTTCCAATTGTTGTAAAAAGGGTAAAGATTTGATAAAATCACCGGATCTGCTGTAGCTTTTCATAAGTATATTATTAACAAAACCAAAAACCTTAATTTTTAAGTGTTCTGATTTAAGATCAAGTGAAATTAATTTATTTACATTCTCGTGAAATTCCTCGTCTTTCCTGAGTTGATTAGTTGAACTTATTAAATTTTGAAGCGCTGCTAAATAAGTATGAATATAAATTTGAATGAATTTTGAATCATCCTCTATTAACTCTACCCTTTTTTTATCAAAAACATATTGTTTTTCAGGATCATTTATTGCCTTGTAATAGTAACTATGGATGTTATAAAAACTATTTTTAGCATCGAAAGTGAGTGCTTTGTCGATATGTTCAAGGAGAGGATAATTCATCAATCTATAATATTTTTCAGCATCTTCCTCATTCCTTGCTATACCTTGAAGTGTAAATTGGTAATAAAATTCAGAAAACAAAGATTCTATTCTACGACTATTCTTCAATTTCTCAATTAACAGAACCTCTTCTCTATTTAATTTTATTATATCTTCTTCTGTTTTCCCTAAAAAGGCAATTTCATTATAAATTAATCTTTGCCACCATAAAAAACCAAGGAGATGAACTGTTGTATCATACTCCCGGGCTTTCTTTTTTGCTTTACTTATCAATTTTAAACATTGTTTGAAAAGCCTTTTATTATATAAAAATTCAATATGAGTTATATGCTCACTTAATTCAATATCTATTGAGGAGCCGGAATGATAAGTGGCCATACTTTTTAAAATTAGATTTTGCAGGTATGACTTGGCTACAGAAAATGTGGCAGAGGATTGTTTTGCTGAAGCGGAAACTATAATTTTTTTTTCATTATATAAATTCTGTTTTTCAATTGATTCAAACAGTTTCATATAATTGTTTTTTTCACCAATAACGTGTTTTTGGCAATAAATCTTAAAATATCTTTTTTCACTTTTGCTTAGTGATTTTATTAGTTCAAAAAGGTCGTCATTTTTAGCCATAATCTGATTCAATAATAATAGAACAAAAATTTAAATGATCTATTTATAATATAAACAGGACATTCCTACATAAATTTTTAAAATCAAAAGTAACAAATGTACTTTAGATTACTTAACAAATTACTTATCTTTTTATTTAATATCAACAACTACAGTAAAAAACAGATCCATTTGAATTGTAATTTTTTTTAAATTTTAACTAAAAACATTCTGATCTAAAAATTATATTTGAAGCATTAAATAAGATAAGTCCTTCTTTTTAAAAAAAAAGAAATCAGAAGGTTCATTAATTAAATTAAATAAATAATTTATGAAGATTCTTTACAAATTAACAATTATACTAATTATTTTTATTCTTATACCTACTTATACCAAAGCCACTCATATTTCAGGAGGAGATATTACTTATGAATGTATTGGCCCTAATCAATATTTTATTACATTAAAATTATTCAGAGATTGTTCAGGAACAACAATGAGTAGTACTTCAAGTATTGCTTTTACAAATTCATGCGGCTTAGCAAATCCTTCTTTAACACTTAATTTACAAGACCCTGCAACCAATGCTAATTGTGCTGGCACAGTTCAGAGTTGCGCAACCGAAATTTCCCAGTTGTGTCCTACTCAAATTTCTAACTCCACTTGCAATGGTGGCACTTTGCCAGGGATGCAATTATATACATATACTGGAGTAGTAACCCTACCTGGAGTATGTAACACATGGACCTTGAATTACGGGTTATGCTGCCGTAATCCCGCTGTAAACATTACTACCGCCACAAGCTATAATTATCATGTGCAAACGACCATGAACACAGCTTCTGAAGCTTGTAATAATTCTCCTAAATTCACTTCCCAGCCTATTCCTTATGTTTGTGCAGGTCAAGTTGTAAATTATAATTATGGAGTTGTAGAAACTGATGGGGATTCTCTTGTATATTCACTTGTGGAAGGTTTGCAAAATGCTACAACACCTTTGCCTTATGCAGCCGGCTATACTGGAACTGTTCCAATTCCCGGAATAACCATTAATGCCCAGACAGGACAAATAAGCTTTACTCCTTCAACCATTGGGAATTTTGTAGTAGCTATTAAAGTACAGGAATACCGCAATGGCGTACTGATTGGAACCACAATGCGAGATATTCAGTTTGTAGTGCAAAGCTGCTCTAATACTGTGCCAAACGCAAGCGGAGGAGCCATTTATAATTTAACCGGATCGGCAGTACAGACCGGAAATTTCACACTTGATTTATGTGAGGGTGATAATTTTACTTTTAATGCCTCTTTTACAGATCCAAATTCAACGGATATACTTACTTTAATATCAAATATAACTTCAGTTTTGCCAGGAGCCATATTTTCTTATAGCGGTTCCAATCCTGCAACCGCAACAGTAAGCTGGCTGGCACCAGGAGGAACTGCTGGCACAAACACTGCATTTTCCATAACAGTTAACGATGGTGCTTGCCCTGTCCCTGGAACTCAAACAGTTATATATGACATTAATGTTTTGGCAGGAACTTTTGCAGGTCCTGACTTGTATTATTGTCCTGTAGGTGGTCCTGTACAATTGCAAGTTTCCGGAGGATCTGTTTTTTCCTGGTCCCCGGCAGCAGGCTTAAGCTGCACTAACTGCCCTAATCCCCTGGCATCCCCATCCGTTACTACCACCTATGTAGTAACCAGCGATTTATCAAGTGTTTCATGTAGGGTAACTGATACAGTAACTGTTCAGGTTGTTCCGGATTTTTCTCTGGTAATGAACCCTACAAGTGCCAATATATGTAAATATGGATCTGTTCAATTAAATGCTACAACCCAAGCTCTTTATGCTCCTTACATTTACTCATGGACACCTGCTACAGGTTTATCTAATCCCAATATTTCTAACCCTATTGCCAGTCCTCTTGTAACAACTACATATACCTTATCGGCCACTTCAAGTACAGGATGCACGCGACAACAATCCGTTACTGTTAACATAGTTGGGATTGCTCCAAAAGTATTAGTATCAGCTATTGATAGCACGATATGCAATGGTGCTTTAACACAATTAAATACAACTATATATCCTGATGCTTGTACAACAACAACCCTTGCCTGTTCCAGTCCTGCTCAAACAGGAACAATTGGTACCGGAACTTCCACAAGTACAACTTATGGACCCCATTACTTTTTCACCACATCAGCATACAGCAACAGAAAACAATTTATTTTTCTTAAAAGTGAATTAGACGCGATGGGCTTTATAGGTGGCGGAAGGATATCTTCCCTAGCACTTGATTATTCCACCGCAAACACTGAGGCAACTGGGATTGTTATTAAAATGGGCTGCACAAGTATGGTGGAATTTGCCAACACAGATTTTATCCAGGGCTTAGTAACTGTTAAAAACTCATTCAATCATACTCCTTCTGTTGGGTGGAACACATTTACTTTTAACAATCCTTATCTATGGGATGGTATATCCAATCTTGTTGTTGAGTTCTGTGTGAATGATCTCCAGACCGGTACAGGTTCCAGTGTAAGATATGGAAGCAGTGGTTTTAATTCAACCAATTATAGAAATTTATTTAATGTTTCCGGAGTTTGTTCAGAATTAACAGGAAGCTTAACATTTCAAAGGCCTAACATGCAATTTTCTTATTGCCTGGCAACTCCTGCAAGCCTTACCTATAACTGGACACCAACAACAGGTTTGAGTAATCCAAACATTGCAAATCCTCTAGCTTCACCAACCTCAACTACAACTTATATGTTGAATGTTTCTGATGGTGTATGCATTGGCTCTGATAATATAGAGATTACAGTGGTTCCGGATTTTCCTTTATCAATCAATTCAGATACAACGGTTTGCATGAATAATCCTGTTACATTGGTTCCAAATGCTAGCCCTGCTTACGGTCCATATACATATTCATGGTCACCATTTGCAGGTTTATCTAATCCAAATATAGAAAACCCTATAGCTACTCCTACTGCTACAACAACTTATACTGCAAGTGTAAGTTCTGCTGCCGGTTGTGTTAAAACAATCTCAATTACAATTATAATTAATGGTATAGCACCAAAAGTAGCTCCCATTGCAAGCGATACCAGTGTTTGTCCCGGTGTGGCTAATCAATTAAACACACTCGTTTATCCTGGTCTTTGTACAACAACAACCCTTGCCTGTTCCAATCCTGCTCAAACAGGAACAATTGGTACCGGAACTTTTGCAACTACAACTTATGGACCCCATTACTTGTCCACATCAGCATACAGCAACAGAAAACAGTATATTTTCCTTAAAAGTGAATTAGATGCTATGGGCTTTATAGGGGGCGGAAGGATATCTTCCATAGCACTTGATTATTCCACCGCCAACACTGCGGTAACAGGAATTGTTATTAAAATGGGCTGCACAAGTATGGTGGAATTTGCCAACACAGATTTTATCCAGGGCTTAGTAACTGTTAAAAACTCATTCAATCACACTCCTTCTGTTGGATGGAACACGTTTACTTTTAACAATCCTTATCTATGGGATGGTATATCCAATCTAGTTGTTGAGTTCTGTGTGGATAATCTCCAGACCGGTACAGGCTCCAATGTAAGATATGGAAGTGTGGGCTTTTATGGTTGCAATTATCGCAATCTACTTAATATTGCAGGAGTTTGCTCGGAGTTAACAGGAATCAGGACTTTGCAAAGGCCAAATATGCAATTTACCTTTTGCCAGGCAACTCCTGCAAGCTTTACCTATAACTGGACACCAACAACAGGTTTGAATAATCCAAACATTTCAAATCCAAGTTCTACTATATACAACAACACAACCTACACTGTTAGTGTATCCGATGGCAGTTCATGCATGGGCAATGGTTCAATAAATGTTTCTATTGATAGTACTAACTATGTTATAGCAACTCCTAATCCTTATACAACAGTATGTTCAGGAGATCTTGTACAATTAGGAACAAGTTTTTTTGGAACTCTTCCTCCGGTTTTTTTACCTTCCTGTGGTACAAATAACACACCCTGTTCACAAACTATTTATACTCAACAAGTAGGCTCAGGAACACTAAGTTCATCAATTTACTCACCTTTTTATGGAAGTTATACAGATACAAAATATCAATTTTTATTTTTAGCAGCCGATCTTAATGCTGCGGGAATTAATTCAGGAACAATTAGAGAGATTGCCTGGAATATTACAACCAAAAGCAGTACGGGACAATTTTCTAATTTCACAATTTCAATTGGATGCACCAATGCAGGCGGATTAAATACAACAACAGGCTGGTTGCCTACAACTCAGGTTTGGGGCGCCACTAATTATACCACAAATTTGGGCTTAAATAATTTCACTTTGACAAATACTTTTGATTGGGATGGTGTTTCAAACATTGTTATTCAAACTTGTTTTAATAATCCCAACTCTACAACTGTTGGTGCTGACGCTGTGCAGTATACCTCTGCTGTTGGTTATTTAGCAACAATGAGAAATTATAACAGCGCAAATGGAACAAACGGATGTACTATGGCTCCTTCTTTCACGTCTACAACTCGCCCTAATATGCAGTTCACAGTTTGTCCTCCTCCTCCAGCTGCATTAACCTACAACTGGTCACCTTCCGGAAGTGTTTCAAACAGCACTATTTCAAATCCAACTTCCAACCCTACAACACAAACTGCTTATGTGGTAACCGTAAGTGGTGGCAAGTGCACTGTAAGCGATACTACAGTAGTATATATGTGCAATGTACTACCAATAGAACTATTAGAATTTACAGGATTAGCTGAAGAAAAAGAAAATGTTTTAAAATGGATTACCTCCTCAGAAATCAACAATGACTATTTTATAATTGAAAAAACAATAAATGGAAAAGATTTTAATGATATTGGAAGAGTAAAAGGAAATGGGAATAGTAGTATCTTACTTAGTTATACTTTTAATGATCAAACACCTGCAAATGGTAATAATTATTACAGGCTTAAACAAGTTGATTTTGATGGAAGTTTTAAGTATAGCGAATTAATATTAATACACAGGGAAATTAAAAACACCTATCTGGTTCATTTATATCCTAATCCATTTAACGATATAATAACTTTAGAAATACAGGCTTCTGTTGAAGAGAACATTAGGATAGAATTATATGATAAATTGGGAAGCTTGGTAAAGACTATACCATCTACACTTGCTCCGGGACTGAATGTATTAAATACAAATATTGCAGAGCTTTCATCAGGTGTTTATTCATTAGTAATAAAATACAATTCGTATTCAAATTCAGAAGTTAAAAGGATTGTTAAACTAAAATGATTGTGTTTTTATTAAAATCCTAAAATTTAATTTGTATTAAAAAACACTTTTTTTTCATTTGAATTAAAAGTGTAATACCGGATTAAAGGTCCAAGCTCAAATAATGGACGATCAGATAAGAGTAACCGCAAAAAAAATTGACGATCTACAGACTATTATGTCCCTTTGTAGAAGTGGTGATTTTGAAGTGCCACTTCAGTATATTAATATGAAATAGCCATGCACCGAACAATGCACAAACACTAATGAATATAACCAGGCTATCCCGATAAATCGGGATGACTATTAAAAAACAAATTATACACATATGAAATCCTAAATTAAAAAGGATTTGTAGCCCAAACAGAAACTTCAGGAATAAAGCCTCTATTGTCCATTTCAAGTGTTGATTTAATGGTATGAGCAATTTCATTTCCGGTTAACTTATTGGATTCTTCGGCATTTTCTTCTCCTGAAGAGGTTCCAAAAAAGAATCTATCAATGTTAAAGTAAAAGAAGGGGTAAATTCAAGCTTTATTTCTAGTAATGTCGGATCAAGCGGAAAAGTTGGGGGGAATGAACAAAAATCATTTCTTTGCAAAAAATATTCTACGTGCAAAGAGATGAAAACCACAGCTTGGCAAACTTGATTTTGCCAGAAGGGATCTTGGAATTTT